>JANQFT010000468.1 GCA_028277685.1 Phycisphaeraceae bacterium | reverse complement strand
CAAGCGAAACACTCAGCCGCACGTTGCGCCGATTGACTGATGCGGAACTCATTGAAGCGGATGCGGGCAGTAAGTTGCGCATCATCGATCGCGAGGGTTTGGAGGATGCGACCGAGGGGGCGTTTCCCAGGATGTGATGGATAGGTACCAAGGCGTCAAGCCACCGAGCCATCGAGGCGTGAACCGATCGCGCGAGAGTACCTTGATGGCTCGATGCCTCGATGGCTACTTGATCACTTCACCGCGACGGGCGTGCGGCCCAGCAGGTCCGGGCCTTTGCCGGCGATGTAGGCTTTGTTCAATGCCTGCGCTTTTTCCTTGGTGCTGATGTCTGGGTACTTCACCGGATCAGTATGGCCGAGCTTGGCCAGCAGTCGTGCCGCGGCGATGCGGGATTGGCCAGCCATATCGATGGCAACGCCGAGGATGCGGGTGCATTCCTGCGGGGAATGGAAACCCATGCCGTTGTTGGCCGCGACGTAATCCCAACGTAGTTGCGCTGCGCGAACGAGCTGGCGCAGTTCCAACAGTTGCTCATCCGTGGCCCCGGCCTGCATGCAGGCGGCGATGTCGAAGTGCGCTTTGGCCAGTGCATCTTCGGAGCGATCGCGCATTTCACGTACCTTGGTCTGAATGCCTTCCACGCGGGTGCGCACTTCCTCTTCCGACCAACGGTGACACACCGCGCAACTGTTGGCGATGTTCAACAGCGGGCTTTGCAGATGATGGTCGGAGAATTTTGCCCCGCCTTCGGTCATGTAAGGCATGTGGCAATCCGCACACGACACCCCACGGAAAGCGTGGATGCCGGTCATGTAGATTTCGTAGTCAGGGTGCTGCATCTTGACCATGCGGGTCTTGCTGATGGCGTGCGTCCAGTCGGCGAACTTGGCGTTGTCGTAGTACTTCTCCATGTCTTCGACGTTCATGCCATCGTCCCACGGGAAGGTGAGGTACTTGCCATCGCCTTTGAAGTAGTACTCCACGTGGCACTGCGCACACACAAGGCTGCGCATTTCCTGGTGCGACACATCGTTGATGTCGCGGCCTTGGTTCTTGAACGCTTCGATCAAACCGGGGCGACTGATGCGCAAGGCCATGGTTTCCGGATCGTGACAACTCAGGCAGCCGATGGGATGCGTGATTTCATCTTTGAAGTCGGCAAACTTCTTGCTGTAAAACTCGGGGGCGCCGGCAAGGATGAGTTCCTGGAACGTGGCGGTGTTGGGGTCGGCCACTTTGTTTTCCCCCAGCTTGGCCATCATGCGGGGGACATCGGGGCTTTTGCAGGTCCAACAAGTCGCAGCAGCCTTATCGTGTTTACCGGCAATGCGTTTGGTGTGGTTGACATCTTCCACGCTGTAGGTGTGCCCGCGGGCCTGGAGGAAATCTTTGGCGAAACCGTATCCGGAGAAAAGGATGACAAGATTGGGTGTTTCTTCGAGGTAATCGCGCGGATCGGACCCGCCGAATTGGGTGCGGGTGTTGTCATCATCCATCATTTTGTACTGCGCGTACTGACGGGGATGGTTGACCGCCCACTTCGATGAATCAGTTTCCCACGTATCGATTTCGACGAGCGGCTTCTGCACGGTGGCTTCGTGGCGACGCTCCATGACCGACGCCAGCAGCATGCTGAGGGCAAACGTGCCGACCATGCACACCAGCAGGATGGCCCAGCTGACCCATCGTTTCGGTTTGGCGGGGGTGTCGGTCATTTTGACGTCTCCTTGTCCGGGTTCGATTGGCGCGCGCGGCGGCCGTTGATTTCCGGGTTGTCGATACTGGTGATGGACGGCAGCTTGGGCCGCATGTGGAACGGGGTGGCGGAAAGGCTTCGGGCCGAGCCGTGCGGCGTGGATCGGTGGCAATCCCAGCAGTGCTTATCCGCATCGGCAGCGCGGGCGGTCATCTGTTCGACCACGTGTTCATGACAGCGAATGCAGTTGGCCTGCACGACCGGTTTCGCGCGATTGCTGAGTTTGATGACCTGGGGTTCTGCCCGCAGGGTAAAAACGGTGGAATGCCGCATGCCATCTTCGGCTTTGAACAGGTACTGATGCAGCATGTTGTCATGGGGGACGTGGCAATCGTTGCATGTGGCCACATTCGCGTGGGCGCTGTGCTGCCAGGTGGCGTACTGTGGATTCATGATGTGGCAGTTGATGCACGTTTCGGAGGCATCAGAAAGGTAGCTGGGTGCACGGGAAACCTGTGCGACCGCCGCACCGAGTCCGATCACCGCCCCCACGGCTGCGGGCACGAGAAAACGACGCAGCACGTAGCCACGTTGCCCACCAACCGCGCGCGCGGGCCTCTCCGGGCGCGATTCTGTCATCTGGCCGACCCCTTTACGGACATGAGGGTATGAGTTTAACCGATCTGGAGCCTTGATGTAGATCAAAGACAGGGAGAATTGAAAAGCCCACGGATGGCAATCCGTGGGCTTGGGATAGCAGAATCAGGTTTGCGCTTTCGCTCAGTGTTTGCGTCGCAGCAGGGCGATGCCGCCGATCGTGAGGAGTGTCATGCTGGCCGGTTCGGGGATGAACGTTTTGCTGGTGGCCGTGATGCTCGGGCCGAAGCCGCTTTCGGCAGTTTGCAGACTACCAATGGTTTCGCGTGAACCGTGCAGCACGAATGTGGAGAAGCTGCGCCCGGCGGCAAGGTCTGTTTGCATGCAGGTCAATACGTCAAACACCTTCGGACCAGCGTGGGAACCGGTACCCCAATCGCTATCCCAGATGTAGCCCAGATTTCCGGGTCTACTTTTTGCGGACATGCCCATGTCGTCGGCTACGATGTCGCCAGTCGCGCCATCAACATCCAGCCAACCCATCTTGGCGTCACCATAGTAGTAATAGGTGTCAAAACCATTGGAGTGCACCAGCAACGTGGCGCTGTCGAGGACATGACCAGCGAATGCAGCGATCGGTACTTCAAACACAGCCACATCGTAATCATTGCCATCGCGGCCACCCCAGAAGTAACTGTCGATGCCCATCGTGGTGCCGCCGTAGTACGTTTCATCGCCGTAGCGGCTGTTCCAGTAGAACTGACCGTCACCTGCCGCCGAAGTCGAGGTGGTAAGCGAGCCAGCGAACACATTACTTGCCAGCACGGCAACAGCCAGAGCGGCCATAACGGTTAATTGTCGCAACATATCAAACTCTCCCACTCACGATCCGACCCGCCGGCTGCGGCGAACAACGCCACAGCAACATCATTCCGGTGAGTCCGCACCGCAAGCGTTGATCATCCAATTCAGGGAATTTGTGTGGAGGTCTTTCTTCCCGCCCAGCAAGAGCGAACCCGCCATTGTTCCCATCCACCGCCTGCTGCAGCAAACCCGCCGCCAAACCAGACGTTGGTATCCGCAAATATACACCGCATGAACGAGCATGCAAGAGATTGCCCGTATATAACTGAATCGGACGCCGCAGTTGCCCCCGGCTGAAGATGGGCCGACAATCAAGTGTCCATCTCAACGAGGATCACCCATGAAACTTGGCATCATCAGTGATTCGCACGACAACCTGCCCGCCCTTCGTCGTGCGGTGGCGCACTTCAAACGCATCAAGGTGGATGCAATTCTCCACGCAGGGGATTATGTCGCCCCGTTCGCGGCAAAACTGCTGACAGCCGATGAACTAGACCCCATCCCCCTGCATTGCGTGTATGGTAACAACGATGGCGAGAAGGCCGGCCTGAAGAAGATTCTGCCGCAGATCGTCGATGGACCGCTGCGTCTTTCACTGGGTGGCAAGACGATCGTGCTGCATCACTTCATCGACTGGATTCCGAAAGACAAACTCGCAGGGACGGACATCATTATCACCGGCCACACCCATGAGATTGTGAACGCCCCCCGGAAGTTGCCCGATGGGAAAGAAGCTTTGCATCTGAACCCCGGTGAATGCGGCGGTTGGCTGACTGAACGACACACCATCGCCCTGCTGGATACCGAGGCGATGAAGGCTGACATCATTGAGGTGAATGCGTAAGGGCGCTCAAACGGATCCACGACCCTCAGTCGAACACATGCGAATGCAATCGCGACCAGCCTGCTTGGCAGCGTAGAGCATTTTGTCAGCACGCTGCATGAGACTTTGCATATCATCGCCCTTCTGAACGATGCAGCCACCCACCGATACCGTGACAGACAAACCACCATCGGGGTGTTCCACTTCCGAACGGTCGATCAGCATGTGCAGTCGTTCCGCAGCACCGCGCAATGCTTCGGGGTTGGCCTGCTCACAGAGAACCGCGAACTCTTCACCACCCCAGCGCACCGGTGTATCCGAAGCGCGGCAATTGTTTGCCAGTGTGCGACCCACCACGCGAAGCACATCATCGCCGGTGGCGTGGCCGTAGGTATCGTTGAACTTCTTGAAGTGGTCCACGTCAAGAAGCAGCACGCCAAAGGTCATTCCAAAGCGTTCATGCTTCGCCAGGCAACTGTTGATGGCCCAATCAAAGTACCGGCGATTGGCCAGACCCGTCAGGCTGTCGATCATTGACTCTTTTTCCAGTGCCTGGATGCGCTCAAGCAGCATTTGATGTTCGCTGTCGTCCCGGAACACTTCGACACTGCCGATGAGATTGCCGAATTCATCGTAAAGTGGCCTCACCCGAACCCGTACCCGAATGCGGTGGCCTTCTTTATGCAACAGATAGAGATGAGTTTCCTGCGACGTTTCGCTGCGCATGGATTCGAGCAATGGACATCCATTTTCACATAAGCAGTGACCCGTCTCATCCACATGCTGCAGCGCGCCTTGTGAGCAGACGGCACCGAGTACATCACCGGCGATGCGGCCAGTCATCTCCTCCGCCGCCTTGTTCCAGAAAAGGATGCGGCGATTCAAGTCGACGATATAGACGCCATCGCTTACCGCATCCAACATAACGTTGTGCAGATGATCGATGCTCAGCGGAATCTCAGGTACAGCCGCGATGTCTGTCATGCATGCCCCCGTATGAGCCAACCCGGAAAACTGCCGTTGTTGGTTACATCGGATCAATCAAGACCTGTAATCATTAACCCGACCATATCACCTGCTGATTATTCGGACTAGGAGCATCTCAACTTCAGACACGCACACAGTTGCGACCGGCGATCTTGCCGTCATCAACCAACGCATCCACGCGCCTGAGCATGGCGTGAACATCGTCACCCGGCTCGGTCATGCAACCGCCGATGGAGACGGTAACTCCCAATTCACGACCCGCATGTTCAATGCGCGTGTGTTCAATCAGCATGCGCATGCGCGCCGCGGCACCACGCAGGTCTTCCAGGCTGATCTGGTCGCAGATGATGGCGAAGTCGTCATCATGCCAGCGCACCGGGGTATCCGATGCCCGGCAGTTGTACGAGATGGTATCCGCCACCGTGCGCAGGATTTGGTCGCCGGTTTGTTCACCGTACAGGTCGTTGAACTGCGTGAACTGGTCCACATCCAATCGCAGGATGCCAAACGGCGTGCCATGTTGATTGTGATTGGCCATGCTGGACGCGATCTGTCGATCGAAAAATCGACGATTGCCAAGGCCGGTCAGTTTGTCCACCAGGGTAATCTGCTCGAGCGCTTCGATGTGCTGGACAGGGAGCAAGCGTTGGGTATCGACACTGAATACCCCGACGCTGCCAACGATGTTGCCAAACTCATCTTCGATCGTCCCAGCTTTCACATGGACGGGAATGCGGTGGCCGCGTGCGTGGCGCATGTACATGTGCACATCATGCGGCTGACCATCACGCATGACGCACAGCAGCGGACAACTGTTGACGCAGAGACTCAGACCTTTTTCATTGATGTGTTCAAGAACGCCGTTAGCGCACGACTTGCCCAGCACTTCATCTTCACCCCTTCCGGTGATGCATTCGGCAGCGCGATTCCAGAAAAGGATGCGACGATTCAGGTCGACAATGCAAACCCCGTCACCCACCGCATCGAGAATCATGCGCTGCGCATCGTCGATCAATAGTTGAGATTCCCCCTGGATATCCAGTTGCGGCAAAGAGAGCGTTGCCATGGTCAGGTCCCCGGAAGAAATGATTTAAGGCCTTACGCCCTCAACGTATCGGGTGACCATTCAGCACGATTTAAGTTTTTCTTGCGTTCGATTCGCATTGTGATACTGGGAAAATGCTGCGGATTATCCGCGTCACGTAAGACAGGGATCAATACCCGTTTCGCGCGGGCTGCCAATGCAAGGCATGCGTGAACATGGGGGTTCTTTACCACCTGCGCCAGGCCGACCAACACCATTTCTTCGACAACCTGTCGCTCTGCTTGCCTGCTCACCTGCGGTGGGTTTGATTGTCTTTCAGAGATACGAACGGTCAGTCATAGGAAGTGCTGACCAGCACCCGGCCAAACGGCGCGTGCAAAGGAGAAAGAGCGTTATCGACACGTTCACGTCGACAGACGCATCCTTTCTATCCACCCAGACACGTACCGCTGGCTCGAATGGGAGCGAGAGCGATGAGACGCGCACCTCATGTGACATGGGGATGGGCTTTGCTGGTGATGATTTTCAGCGTGCCTGCCCTGGCCGGCATGGACCACAGCCTGGCCGCCGCGGGAACGCGCGAACCCTATTCGCAACTGGTGGATGCGATTCCCACCCAGTGGAATCTGTTCACACAACCGACGCTGTTCAGTCAGGGCGTGGGCTTACCGGAGTGGAGCGTGTCGCCCTATCACCCGGCAAGCCTGGCCGAGCCTGGGGTGGGCAATCCGAACGTGGTGCTGCTGGGACAGATCGTGGGCCTGGGCCAGAGTGGCGGCGCGGACCGCAACGTGTTTGCCGTGTACGATCGCCTGGCGGAACTGCCCATTCCCATCGTGTTGTATTTTCACCCGGGTGGCACACCCAGACAGTACATCACACAACCGTTTGAACGTGCCGAACCGCGTGTGGTGTTTCAAGGTGGTGGCGGGATCGGCGGCGGTGGTTCATCAGGACCTGCCGACGCGCCGATGGTCACGCCATGGGTCATTCCCGAACCAACATCCATGGCATTGGTTGGTGTGGGCGCGATGCTCTGGCTACGCCGCAAGCGCACAAGCACGCGCTGAATCAAGTGAATCGCTTATAGCCCACCCGATGCGTCATCCCTGATGCAACGCGGTGGAAGGACATGCCGGCCACCCGATGCTGTAACAAGCTCGGGTGGCTGTTTTTACCGTGTGCTTACCTGGCGGCACCCAGGCGGTCGATCCGTTGGGCGGTGATGATGTTCAAGCGCAGTCCGGCATCGTACTTCTTGGGGCCGACCACGCCGACCACCTGGCCGAGCGATTTGGTCGCCGCTGCGCCTTCACCAGCGCGAATGTACGCCACGGTAAGTTTGGTCGAAGGTTCGACAATGCGATACAGCAAGGGCAACTTCTGGCCGGTGTACAAGGTGCTGGTTCGCAAAACGCCCACGGCGGTGTAGTCACGCGGGCCAGCAGGTTTATCAGCCACGATCGACGGGACGGGTGGAACGGCGGGGACCACGGTGACCGACGTTGTGGTGGCGGCGTCGGGTTTTGCTTTGGCGGTGTCAGCGGATGTTGTGCTGGCAGCTTCGACGGCAGCCGTTTGGGCCGCTTCGATGGCTTGGCGTTTTGCTTCAATTTCCGCCTTCGCTGCGGCCAGGCTGGCTTGTGCTTCCTGAAGTTGCTTGCGCGTGCGAAGGGTTTCCACGCGTGCGCCGATGGTCGCCAGTTGATCGGCGGTGAAGCCCTTGTTCACCAGCAGACTCTGGTACGCGGCCAACAGTTCATCAAGGTTCTGCTCAGCCAATGGCTTGGCGGATACCTCCAGGAAGTGCTGATCAAGCTTCGCCAGCGCTGCAGTTTCCGGAGAGACGGCCGGGGGGGCTAGAGGTGCGGTGGCATCTGTGGTGGTATCGGTTGTCGCGGCTTCTGTCGCGGCGGCATCGGTGATGTCGTTCAGGGCCTCAGCTGTGTCGGCCGAAGCGTCGGCAGCAGTGGCAGCTTCAGTGGCCGCAGCATCGACAGACTTACTGGCAGAACCGGCGGCGGTATCTGTCGCGGTGGTTGTCGCTTCAGTTGCGGTATCGGTAGCGGGTGGTGTCGGGGGGGTTGGGGGTGCGGTGGCGGCGTCGATCTGTTCCTGCGTGGCGCGTTGGATGAACTCGCGACTGATGAACAGGTATGCATCCTTCGGCGGCACCACTTTGTAGTAGCTGGCATGCGCGCCGATGATCTTTACCTTGTCGCCGCGGTTGAGTTTGGTCTGAATGCGGTAACTGTCCTCCGGTCCAGCGGGAGAAGCAGCACGCACGCGCACGCGGTTGCCGTTGATCTCACCTTCGCTGCCATCTTCCGTCACGTTCACGTAGTCTTTCGACACATAACTGAACACGCCTTTCGGCGGGGAGATACGATACCACAGGCCAAACAGGTCGCCATGCACCTGAACCAGATCGCCCTTGTTCAGTTTCGTCACGGGATAGTAGTTCTGGCTTGCCCCGGCGCGCACGTAGACATTGTCTCCGGTGACGATGCCCACGAACTTTTCATCGGCAGGCTTGGTAGAACGCTGGGCGCCAGCCTGGGTGAACGTCAGCAGCAACGCGGCCGTGAACGCGGCAAAGCAGAAAGTGCGGCACATGATGGGCTTCCTGATCTTGAACAGTCTTGGTGTCAGTATCGTAGGCGGCCAGATGAACGTCAAGGATTTGGACGCGCAGGTTCTTACCCGGTTCAACGATGCGAAATCAATCACGGAGAGCAC
Organism: Phycisphaeraceae bacterium; assembly: GCA_028277685.1. Taxonomy (GTDB): domain Bacteria; phylum Planctomycetota; class Phycisphaerae; order Phycisphaerales; family Zrk34; genus JANQFT01. The sequence continues at coordinate 5,580 of JANQFT010000468.1, read as the reverse complement.
AGAAGCACGGAGGCACTGAGAAAAAGCATCTTTATGTACCTGCTTTCCCACTTTCGCATTCCTCTGTTGTGTCCTCCGTGTTTCCGCGCCCTCCGTGATGAACGATTTCTATTCCAAAATCGCGGCACGGGATCGGCCGATGGGGGTGCGTCGGGCGTTCAGCACCAGGCCGGTGGTGACCAGGGCCATGCCGATCAGGTCGATCGCGATCACCGGTTCGCTCATCAGCAGCCAGCCCCACATGCCGGCCAAGGACATCAACACAAACTGGTAGAGGGCGACCGTCATCGCCGGCAGACGGCGCAGGGCCATCACCCACAACGTCATGGGCACCAGTTGACCCAGCGTGGCCAGGTACACGCCGCGCACCCAGCCTTCGGTGGGCATGGCCATCCATTCGTTCCAGATGTCGCGGCTCATCAGCGGTTGACTGCACACCACCGCCACGATGTACATCACGCTGACGATGTCCCACGAACTGTTCGCCTTACGACCGGCACTGCGCATGAACACAGTGTGAACGGCGCTGATGATCGGCATAGCGGCAATCATGGCGACGAACGTGATCGCCTCGGCTTCAAATCCACCACGGTAGAAGATTGGCACCACCGCACCACTCAACGCGATTGCCAGGGCACCGGTTTGCCTTAAGCCGAAACGTTCGCGCAGAATCAGCGCTGCCATCCAACTCACGTGCACCGGGCTTGTGGCCACCAGCGTACCGATCAGCCCTGCCCCCACACCTTTTGAACCGACGATGAACAGCCATTGATACACCGGTACGATGAGAAAACCCATCGCCACCGCAGCGAGCCATTGGCGTTTGTTCAAGCCTCCGAGCTGCGGCCGACGGATTACCCAGAACACCAGTACGACTAAGGCGAGAATGTCGAACCGGAGGAAGTAGATTGCACCCGGTGAAAGGTTCAACTCCAGCCGCATGTAGCGCACAGTGGCAAACACCCCCGACCAACCGACAATCGCGGCAAATGCCATTGCGTGACCGATCCAGTCGTGAGATGGTTTAGTGCGACCTGCTGATTCCTCACCCATGACCCGCCGCCTTCAACTGACCCAGCACTTTGACCACCTCGCGTTCGACCTGTTCCACGGGTTTGAACACCCGCGCCCCGGCAGCGCGGGCATGGCCACCGCCGCCGAACTGCCGGGCGAGGTCGTTCACGTTGACGGCGTTTGGACCGGGCTTGCTGCGGAAGCTGAGCCGGGTGGGGCCTTCGGCCTGCTCGGTGATGAGGGCCACCACCTGCACCGGGCCAACGATCTGCGGCAGATCAACGAAGCGTTCAGTTTCTTCCTGTTTGGCACCGGTCTCGGCGAAGTCTGTGGCGCGCAGGGTCATCACCGCGGCGTGGTGGTTGATCATCTGCAGGCTGTCGAGCGCACGGATCATCAGTTTGAGTTTTTCCACGCGCTCGTGTTGTTCCAGTTCGCGATAAAGGTCGGCATGATCGACACCCTCTTCCACCAGGCGCGCCGCGAGACGATGCGTAGCCGGACGGGTGTTGGAAAAGCGGAACCAACCGGTGTCGGACGCGATGCCGACGAACAAGGCATCACGAATCAGTTGATCGTGCTTGACCTTCAGCAGGTCGATCAGTTCGGCCACGATTTCACACGTGGCGGCGGCAGATGAGTCGACGTACAGCTTCGCACCCACATCATCACCATGTTGATGGTGATCGATGACGATGACTTTCTCGCGGCGGAGCTCGAGGTACGCACGCATGGGATCGAGCTGGCTCCACGCGCCCGTGTCGAGCACGACAATGGCATCAGGTTCGACCACGGGCATGCCTTCGCCGTCGGCCTTTTCATAACCATCGCCCCGCACACGGCGGTAGTCGATGCGATCGCTCAGTACCGACAGGTTCTCCGGCACCGGGGGCATGAGCCAAATCTGCGGTTGACGGTCGCGCAGTTCCAGCGCGCGGGCAAGGGCAGTCACCGAACCGAGTGCATCGCCATCCGGTTTGGTGTGCGCGGTGATGATGATGCGATCGGCCGCGAGCAGCGTCTTCGCGATTTCTTTTAGGGTGGTGTTTGATTCGTATGACAAGTCAGCTTCACTCCTGTGATAACCGCAGAGGCGCAGAAACGCAGAGGGATGTTTGCGTTGATCTGTTTTCCGTCTCCAATTTACTTGCCTTGCTCTGTGTCTCTGCGGTTCAATCATTCACCGACTGCAACCAATGCCGCCGCGTCCAGCATACCCGTTTCATGCAGGTGGCGCACCTGCTGGGTGTCGTGGTGGAGTTGTTGTTTGAGGGCATCGACGTTGGCGAACGGTATCTGGTCGCGCAGCCAGCGGAGCATGGTGAGATCGACGGTTTGACCATACAGGTCGCCATCGAAGTCGAGCAGGTGTGCTTCGCAGGTGAGCATGCGTTGGCCGAACGTGGGCTTGTGACCGATGCTGACCGCGGCGGCGTGGGTTTGCCCATTCAGTTCAACCCGGCCGCCGTAAACGCCATCACAAGGAAGCATCTGCAGGCCACAGTTTAGGTTGATGGTGGGGTAACCGATCGTGCGGCCGCGCTTCTCACCTTCCACCACGTTGCCGCGTAACACGTATGGACGACCCAGACACAGCGACACATCTACCATGCGCCCGCGACCGATCAGCCATCGCACCAGGGAACTGCTGACATCGGTCATCAGTTTGTCACGCAGGGTAATCTGGTCGAGTTGCACGATGCTCACGTCGAAGCCAAGTTCTCGACCCATAGCCGGCAGGTTCTCGTGGCCACCCGCACGACCGCGGCCGAACCGGAAGTTCACCCCTTCTACCATGGCGATCGGCTGATAGCGTTCGACCATCTGCTTGAGAAACTCCGTCGGTTGAAGCTTCAGCAGATCGACCGTGGGGTCCAGCCAATCGACACGATCTGCCCCGGCGTTGCGCAGGGCGGCTTCGCGCTGTTCGGGATGAAGGATCATCGGCGGCTGTTCACCCGGCTTCAGCACTGAAAGCGGATGCGCGCGAAACGACACGGCCGTGACCTGCGGCAGTTGTCCGGTTCGTTGGTGAACATCATCCGCAATGCGCCGCGCCTCGGCGAACAACGCCTGATGCCCGCGGTGCACGCCGTCGAAGTTGCCAACCGCAATGACGGAGGGGGTGGTCATGCGGGTAGGATAGCAGGGCCGGGGGCCTTGGGCCTAGAGCCGAGGGCAATGTGATTATCAGAGCGTTCCTTCCTAAGGCCCTTGGCCCCTGGCCCTAGGCCCTGTACCTTATGCCCCATGAGCACGCGTATCAGTGAAGATGATGTCCGCCACATTGCCAAGCTTTCGCGGCTGAAGCTCGACGATGATCAGGTCGCGTTCTTTGCCGGGCAGCTCAGCGATGTGTTCGGCTACATCAGTAAACTCGGCGAACTGGATGTCGAAAACGTCCAGCCGATGCCCCACCCCACCGACATGACCAACAAGCTCCGGGCGGACAACCCGACCGATGGCATGCCGATCGACGAAGCCCTGCGCAACGCCCCGGCCAGCGACCCGCCATTCTTCAAGGTGCCGAAGGTGCTCGGTGAAGGAGGCGGAGCCTGATGAAGAGTTGACGGGATGAACAGGATGGACTGGATTAAGTCCGATTCTGCAAACCATCACGTCAATCCTGTTAATCCTGTCCGCTCTCTGTCTCTACGGTTCATTAAAGATGGATATCACGAAGCAAAGCATTACCAGCATCCGTGACGCAATCGCCGGCAAAAAGGCGAGCGCGGTAGAGATCACGCAGGCGTACCTCGATCGCATTCACCAGCTTGATGGGGCGGTGCATGCGTTTAACGAAACGTATGCCGACCGCGCGGTGGATCGGGCGAGGGCGGTGGATGCGGGTGAGGTGGCCGGGCCGCTGGCAGGCGTACCGATTGCGGTGAAGGATAACCTTTGCACCACGTGGGGGCACACGACCTGTTCCTCGAAGATGTTGGCAAACTTTGCCGCTCCTTATAACGCCACCGTCATCGAACGGCTTGAAGCGGCGGGCGCGGTGATTCTTGGCAAAACGAACCTCGATGAATTCGCCATGGGTTCATCCACCGAACACAGCGCTACCGGCGCCACGCGTAACCCATGGGATACCGAGCGCGTGCCCGGCGGCAGCAGCGGCGGCAGTGCCGCAGCAGTGGCGGCAGATTTTTGCGTCGCGTCGTTCGGATCCGACACCGGTGGTTCGATTCGCCAACCAGCAGCGTTGTGCGGCGTGGTGGGCATGAAACCGACATACGGGTTGATCTCACGGTTCGGCCTGGTCGCGTTCGCCTCGAGCCTCGACCAAATCGGCCCGTTCACGCACACCGTGGGTGATGCGGCGGAACTGTTGAACGTGATTGCCGGCCACGACCCGCGCGATTCCACCAGCGCCACGCTCGATTTCTCCGGCCCGATTCCCGATTACACGGCCGACCTGGAAACACCCGTCGACGGCCTTACGCTCGGCATCGCCAAACAGTACATGGGTGAAGGCAACGACCCCGCCATGGCACAGGCGCTCGACAAGGCCATCGCGCAGTTCAAAGACATGGGCGCGACGATCGTCGACGTCGACCTGCCGCACACCGAGTACGGCATTCCCACGTACTACATCGTGGCCACGGCAGAAGCATCAAGCAACCTGGCCCGTTACGACGGGGTTCACTACGGCCACCGGGCTGCGGAAGCGGAAGACCTGGTCGATCTGTATGCGGCGAGTCGGGCTGAAGGATTCGGCGATGAAGTGAAACGTCGCATCATGCTGGGCACATTCGTGCTGTGCAGCGGATATGCCGATGCGTACTACAATCGGGCACTGAAGGTGCGTCGCCTGATCAAGCAGGATTTTGATACTGCGTTCGAAGCATGCGATGCGATCATCTGCCCCACCACCACCGGACCGGCGTTCAAGTTCGGCGACAAGACCGACGACCCGCTGGCGATGTACATGCAGGATGTGTACACGGTGAACGCCAACCTGGCGGGCATCGCAGGCATCAGCCTGCCGGGCGGATTCGCCGAGGGAGAGGGGGCGGATGCCCCGCGCCTGCCTCTGGGTATCCAACTGCTGGGACCGACTTTCGGGGAAGCGAAGCTGCTGCGAATTGCCAGAATGCTGGAAAAAGCCAACGATTACCACGCCGCTCGCCCCATTCTGGGTTAACCCCTACCCGCGTGCTTTACCCATCAAAAAAGTGCCGGATTGGCCCCGAAATGCGATTTTAGCATTGTGAGGGCGATAAAAGGCTTGCCTGAGAAGTAAAAATGGGGAAGAATAAGGGCTAGCAGCTTGCCGGCGTGGGTCGAAGCTGGAATCGTCAGAGGTGAGATGGGGGTACCCCATGTCCTCGGTGCGTTCGTACCGATAAAAAAATTGGTGCACGCTGAGTTCCACTGACGATACGTAAATTAGATCATCTTTCTCCCCTCCGCCCCGTTAGTGCTTCATGCGCTAGCGGGGTTTGTTATTGATAGATGGGCGTGGAGTCAACGAAGCATGAGCATGCGTGCGCACCACCAGCGCGGCTTGCCGTCATCGGGCGAACGCTAACTCCCCCACCATCTCAATGGAGATTTGGT
>JANQFT010000447.1 GCA_028277685.1 Phycisphaeraceae bacterium | reverse complement strand
GATCAGGCTGACGATGATGTTCGCGCAGATAAGCACGAAGGCGGTGGCACCGACCATGGTGACAGCCGGCTTCATCGCCGCGGTAACCGCCAGCGCCGGGCACATGCCGAGCAACTGCCGGTAGACCGGGTTTTCGGGGATGATCCCGTTGATGAACCGTTCGAGTGGTGTTGGGCCGGTTGGGGTCATGGTTCTTGTGTTCAGTGATTAGCAGAGGCGCAGAGTGGACAGGATTGACAGGATGAACGGGATAAGCTGGTTACGACAATCATCAAGTTGATCCTGTTAATCCTGTCTTCTATGCGCCTGTGGCTAATCTCCTCACCGCTTTGCGGCGAGTTTGTCCTTCCATTTTGCCACGGTCTTGTTCACGATGCTGCACACGCTGTCGGCGCTGATGGTGGCGCCGGTGATGTTGGCGATGTTGCCGCCTTGTTTGTCGAGTTTCGTGGGTTGGGCTGCGTCGAGGCCGGCAAACTGATCGCGAAATTCGGGCAGGGTGATTTTGTCGCCGAGGTTGGCAGTTTCGGTTTGGCTGAGCACATCCATGCCAGTGAGTTTGGTCGCATCGGGCGACAGGCCGATGAGCACTTCGATGTCGCCAGCGTAACCGGCGCCTTTGCCTTTGATGACCCAGCCGAGGTGGCCGCCGGGGCCCATGGCTTTGTAAACGGTTTGGCCGTCGATCTCGATTTCAACGGTTTGCGTGTCGATCGCTTCCGGCACGATCACGGGGATGCGGCTAAGCGTTTTCATCCGCTTGTTCTCGGTAATCCGATCGGCCAGCGCCATCTGCACGCCAGCCAACGCCGCGCCGAAGCCGACGGCCAGCAGCAGAATCAACCAGGCATCAATGAAATACTTCAGTTTCATGCGATCCAATCCGGAAAAACCGCAGAGGCGCAAAGGCGCAGAGAAGAGGGGAGACAAGATTGACAGAATATTTTGGTTGTGAGAATCATCGAAACGATCCTGTTTATTCGATCTTCATTGTCCGCGTCTCTGCGGTTCAACTATTCTTCGCCGGTACCGGGCCACCCAAGGGGCGGGGGATGCACCAGCAGTTAATCAATGGGGTGAGTGCGTTCATCAACAGCACGGCAAACAGTACACCTTCGGGGTAGCTGGAGAACTGACGGATGAGCATGACCAGCACACCGAAGCCGATGCCAAAGATCCACTTGCCGCGCGGGGTCAGCGGGCTGGAACACGGATCAGTCGCGATGAAGAATGCGCCGAACAGGAACGCGCCGCCAAACAGATGTTCCAGCGCATTCAGTTCAGGTTCACCCAACAGTTGGCCCAGCCCAGCCACGGCAAGCAGGCCCACGACCGACCCGGCGGGAATTTCCCACGAAGCCACCCGCCGCACGCACATGTACAACCCGCCCAGCAGGCAGGCGATGGCACTGGTCGCGCCGAGTGACCCGTTGGTTGTCCCAAGGAACAAGGCCCACAGCAGCGGTGCTCCCGCAGCGTCGGCAGCAGCCCGGGCATCGGTCAGTGGGGTGGCCTGACTGATGGTACCGGTCGCATTCGTGTCGGTGTAAGCGGTCGCGCCCATCAGGCCGGCGAAGCTGATCATCACGAATGCACGGCCCACCATCGCAGGGTTGAAAATGTTCTGGCCCAATCCCCCGAAAATCACCTTGCCGATACCGATGGCGACAACCGATGCGACGACCGCGACATACCACGGGGCGCTCCATGGCAGGGAAAGGCCAAGGATCATGCCGGTGACTTTCGCGCTGCCGTCGGCCACACAGGTGATGCTCTTACCACGCCATGCAGTGAACAGTGCTTCCGAGGCTACGCACGCAATCATGCACAAGCCGACTTGTTTCACCGCATACCAGCCGTACATGTACACCGCCATGCCGAGCACCGGCAGCAAGCCCAGCATCACGTCGATCATCATCCGGCGCGTGGTGAAACTGCTGCTGGCCAGGTGAGGTGAAGCAGCGACGTGCAGTTGGGGTGCGGAGGCAGTGGTTGTCGAGTCAGCAGTTGTCATGGTTGATGAATCACAAAGGGCGCAAAGTTACAAAGGCACGAAGCAATGCACTAAAATTTTTGTTCAGCGGCCATAACATTCACAATCAATATCAATCTTGGTGGCTTTGTGCCTTAGCGCCCTTTGTGATTACCTTTTCCGGTACACAGTCAGTGCTTCGTATTCCTTGTGCCCTGCGCCTAGTCCCTTGGCATTTGCGCTTTGCCCATTCGAATCAGTTGTACCAGCGGGATGCTTGCGGGGCAGACGTAGCCGCAGCAGCCGCATTCCATGCAGGCGGTGATGTAGTAACGCTCGGCCAGACTCCAGTCCTGGGCGCGGCTGGCGAGGGCGATTTTCGTCGGTACCAGGTTCAGCGGACACACATCCACGCAGCGGCCGCAGCGCACGCAAGCCGTTTCATCCGCCTGCGTGACATCCGCTTCGGTCAGCACAGTGATACCACTGGTTCCCTTCGTTGTCGGGAGATCAAGATCACCCAGCGCAAAGCCCATCATGGGGCCACCGGCGACCACGCGTGCGGCATCGGGTTTCAGCCCGCCGCAGTAGTCGATCAACTCACGGTAACTCACGCCGATCGGCGCGAGGATATTCTTCGGATTTGTAATGCCCGCTCCACTGACGGTGATCACCCGATGTGTCAGCGGTTTGCCGCGCTGAACAGCTCGGGTCAATGCGGCGGCGGTGCCGGTGTTCATCACCACCACGCCAACCTGCAGCGGTAATCCGCCGGTGGGCACTTCGCGATTCAATGCCGCCTTGATCAGTTGTTTCTCACCACCCTGGGGGTACTTGGTTTGCATCACCGTGATGCGGGCTGCGGTGCCTTCGGCCGCCTCTTGGAGTTTGGCAATCGCCTGCGGTTTATTGTCCTCCACCGCGATCACTACATCGCTTGCCCCGCATGCCTTGCCGGCCAGCAGGGCACCGATGACCACCGGTTTTGGTGCTTCCATCATCACCCGATAGTCGGCGGTGAGATATGGTTCACACTCGCAACCGTTCAGAATGAGGGTATCGACCGTGGCATCCGGCGGAGGTGAAAGCTTCACATGCGTGGGGAACGCTGCCCCGCCCAGACCCACGAGGCCGGCAGATCGCGCAGCTTCGATGATTGCTTTGGGTTCGTGTGAAGCGATATCGGTTGACCATTCGCCGCCGAAGATATCGGCCACCAGTTCATCGGCGGAAAGTTGATCACCATCGGCCTTAATC
>JANQFT010000368.1 GCA_028277685.1 Phycisphaeraceae bacterium | reverse complement strand
ATGCGTAGATCGTAGGGAACTCAAGCGCATGATCTTCCGCACCGAGATCGACCAGCAGGTCGAACACTTCTTCGTGCACTTCGTGAGCGCGCTCATCCGGCCGGTCCATCTTGTTGACTACGACAAGCGGTGCCAGCCCCGCAGCGAGTGCTTTTTGCAAGACGTAGCGTGTTTGCGGCATGACGCCTTCGGCCGAGTCCACGAGTAACAGCACGCCGTCGGCCATCATCAGTACGCGCTCGACTTCACCGGAAAAGTCGGCGTGGCCTGGGGTGTCGACGATGTTGATGTGCACGGTGTCGCCATCGCGGTCGGTGTAATCGATGGCGCAGTTTTTACTCAGAATGGTGATGCCGCGTTCACGTTCGAGCGGGTTGGAGTCAAGGATGCATTCGCCTTCCAGTTCACCGTGGCGGAACTGGCCGGACTGGTGCAGCAACTGGTCGACGAGGGTGGTCTTACCGTGGTCGACATGCGCGATGATGGCGACGTTGCGTATCTGTGTGCGTGACATTTTGAAACTCAGGGGGTAGGGGGCTATTCGGTTTCGCTGGTTGGTTTGGGGCCGCTGAGCAACGTGCGGACAGCGAGTACACCGATGCCGAACACCAGGTAAACATCCGCCAGGTTAAACACCCAGGGGTACAACTCATCACTGCCACCGACACTTCCGGGCCACTGCCAACCAAACGGAAGTTTCACGCCCGGAAACAGCCAGAGCATGTCGCGCACTGCGGTGAACGTGATGCGGTCGACCATATTCCCCACCGCGCCGGCGAGGATAAGCGTGAGCACGATGTGCAGGATGCGATCGCGCCTGTCGCTGCGGGCAAACATGAAACTGATCACGCCGAGGGCGATCACGGTGATCGACAGGAACAACCATATCTGCCCCTGGCCGATGCCGAACACCGCGCCGCGGTTCAGCATCAACTTCATCCCGAGTACGTTGGGCACAACGATGTGGGCCGTGTGAGGGAGCAAGGCTTCGCCGGCCACTACGGCTGCGACATCCACGCGCTGGTCGGTCATATGAGCAAAGGCCCACCATTTCAGCAGCAGGTCGCCACTGATCAACAGCAGGCAGATGACCAGAAAGATAATCACCACGCCGGGGTGCCGTGTGACCGGGTCAGCCGGGCGATTCGTGGTTTCGGTGGTCATTCAGGAAAGAACCTCAGAGATCAGAGCCGCAGATAACCAGATCAACAATTGTTGTTCTGACACCTGATCGCTGAAGCTCTGAATTCAAAACTGTCCTTTGCCGTTGCGTTCCATTTCGCGGGCAGCTTCGATGGAATATTGTGCCCATGGCTTGGCTTCGAGCCTTGCCTTGGTGATCGGCTCGCCGGTCATCTCGCACATGCCATAGGTTTTTTCGGCAATGCGGTCGAGGGCGGCGTCAATTTCCTGCAGCAGCTTACGCTCGGATTCCATCAGGCCCAGGGTGAGTTCCTGTTCGAAGTTGTCCGAGCCGACGTCAGCCATGTGGTCGGCATAATGGCTGAGGTTGGCTGAATCCTGCTTCAGGGCTTCCTCGCCCATGGTGTTGAGGTCGCCGATCAGTTCCGCACGTTTCTCCAGCAGGAGTTGGCGGAAATAGTTCAGCTCTTTTGTGCTGAGCGTGGTTTTCACCTTCTTCGGCGGCTGGTGGATCAGATCCTGAACTTCCACTTTGGCCGGAGCCTTTTTGGCAACAACCTTCTTCTTCACGACCTTCTTCTTGGTCACTTTTTTGGTCGTGGGCTTTTTGGTTGTCTTCTTCTTCGTGACCTTCTTGGTCACCTTCTTCGCCGGCGCTTTTTTGGCGACTTTCTTCTTGGTGGTCTTCTTTTTGGTCACCTTGGATGCGGATTTCCCGGCCACCTTTTTCTTGGTGGTTGATGCCTTGGAAGTCCGTTTAGGAGCTGACTTTGTGCTCTTTTTGGTTGTTTTCTTCTTGGCCACGCCCTTGGCCCTTTATAAATGCATGCAGATCGTTTGGTAACCGCACCGAAACGTCTCGACCCCCGCCAAGTCCGACCATGCTAGCTATGTGGTGATGCAGCGTCAACGTGGATTGGAGGATCATCCGGTGGATTCTCAGGAATGTGAGAGCACCAATGATCCTTCCTGATAGTGGTCCGGAGCTGTTTCATGATGGGAAGGCTTTGCGAATCGATGCTGGTGGATGGTTGTGCGTGATTTTGGGCTATTTGGGATATCTGCATCACGGGCAAGCTGGGTTGTGTGCGCGGGCGTTAACGGCGATTAAAGCCGCACATATATGCATGATAATACTGCATTTAATAATTTAAAACATGTTTTTGATGCTATTTTATTGACATATGTATCTGATTTCGGCATTATTGGGCTGTTGAGTTCCTGTAGTTCTACTGTGGGAAGCACTACAGAATCCCGTTGCGGTTCGGTACATATCCGCAACAGTTCGACGATTCCAGTTCTTCTCAGCGTTTCCGTTCGGCCGTTTCTTGGCCGGAAAGCATGACAGCAGTGGCTTCACATCCAGCGTGATGTGCACTTCCAAGGAGGCCTTGATCATGTTCGATTTTCTTCGTTCGCGCGATGCATCGTGGACACCGATCGCTCTTGAGTCGTTGGAAGATCGTGTTCTTCTGTCCGGTGATGGACTGACGGATCCCAGCCCGTGGGGGGTGGCTACCTCTGCAGAGACACGTAATCAGTTTCACAACTACACGCCGTTGATGGCCGATGCGGGCGTGGATTGGATTCGTGCCCCGGCCTGGTGGAAGGACATTCAGTCGACGCAAGGTTTGCCTGTCGCACAGTGGGACTTCAGCGATCTTGAAGGCTGGGTTGCCACCGCGACGGCCAACGGCATGCACGTCAACAGTCCGTTGGTGTACAACGCCGCCTGGGCGCCGGTCGAGCA
>JANQFT010000337.1 GCA_028277685.1 Phycisphaeraceae bacterium | reverse complement strand
AAACGATGGATGCAAAGAGATTCGCTGGGGTACGTCGATGGGATGAGTCTGTATGAGTATGTAAGAGGCAGGCCTGTCAAGAACGCGGATCGAGCTGGGGTTGTATGAGATTGAATGGAGAGGCAAGGGCTGGACAACAGCAAGAAAGGACCGGGTCAAGCAAGCACTAGAACTCGTGCAAGCAAAGCTTAATAAGATCGTGCCAAAAATCGCTTTAATCTATCCTCAATTACATCAGTTGGCTATCTGTTGTCCAGAGCAATCAGGGCAGATACAGGAATTGTATGATAAACTGGAACATATCAATGATACTTTCCAAGATATTTCTGATGGCATCGCATCCTCCACAGAAAATCTAGAGTTTCACATAAAAAGTTGGGTTTCAGGCGATGACGGAAGTGCGCCAACACGTGCGTGGAGTGGTGAGGGTAACATTTTTCACCATGAAGTTGATTTCAACTCGACCGGAAGCCCGAAAACTTGGGAAACTATGACCTTAATCGCAAATTTTATTGCACGAATTGTCTCATTTGTATGGAACAGACGATGGTGAGTCAGGTGAATGGTTCAACAATGCCCATAAAATTAGACGACTTCTATAACCAGGATAACATGCTAAAACAATCGGATATTGGTTACGATCTCATTCGCATCAAAAAAGCTTGTGTATTGCTTGAAAAACCACAATAGAAGATATATACACAAGTTTGACGTATGTAGAGCCGTATAATGTAAGCATTAATACTACGCATGAGCTTACAGATGAAACGATTCTTGCAGACATTATCGATTTCGGTTTTGTGCGTTGGACTAGGGTTTTTGCTTCTCACTGAGGTTGCCGCTTATGTGGGATGGCGTGAGTTATGGTATTCAAGACCTGATGTTGACGTAAATTCAGGTCGAATCAGGACGATATCGCAGTTTGCTGGGGTTGATTACCACAGAAGGGTATCAGATACAACATTCAGCAAGATGTTAGAAAATGTCGGAGTATCGGCAAGCACCTCCTCACATTGGAGGCCTGCAGGTTATAGGTATCGGACAGCTACAAGAAGTGGTTACGAGCATTTAGAATTCAGTAAAGCCAGCAGCATTTGCGATAGCATTGCCAAACGACTCTATATACTTGCTTTGGATCAGAAAGTAGCAAATCATTATCTCCTTCAATCTCTCACTCTACTGCAAGCCGGAGATGCTCAATCACTTGATTTATTACTGGAGCAATTAAGTGGAGAAGACAAGGTGTTGGGAACCTTATAGTAGAGCTTGGTGCCTGCAGGCGATCTCATCTGTCCCCTAGGCATTGATGGTTTTCTTAAGTCGTTGCTTGGGCAACGCATATACACTCCTTTTGTGCCATGAACCAGAATGTTGTTGGTAGACGAAATCGATGCTATTTTTGGAATGGTCAGTGGCGTTGCTCCTATGTCTGTTTTCTATAGGAGGAATTGCGTCTAATGTCGCAATCATTGTCGGAGGCCTGTTCTTTAAAAAACGAGCGTCACTGATTCCTCTTATTGCTGGGATAGCTGGTTCCATAGGCCTGCTTATATTGCCCATCTCAGATATTTGGATATATGCTTGGGCACCATTGGTAATCGATCCTGGCTGCGTATTTCTTGTGTCGGGGGCTTTGGTTGACCGCTTGGTCAGGGGAAAAAGAAGGGGATGATTCTTCTCCGTCGTAAAGCCAGGTGCCACACAGCATCCGTCCTCGGTGCTGTGTGAATAACTTCGGTATCGATACGATGCCCTTAGATTTTTGGATTGGCGGAGGCGGCCGGGAAGCCTTGTACGGTCTGGCTTGTTTTCCGGGCGGCGCAAGAAAAAAGCCCACGCATGGTCATGCATGGGCTTTGGAGATTTCAACGAACAGATGAGTTAAGCAGTTAAAGAATCAACGAGTGAACGAGTCATTTACCCCTTCGTCCATGTACTTGCGCCGTATACCGCGGTGTCGCCGAGGTCGTCGGCGATGCGGAGCAGTTGGTTGTACTTGGCGTTGCGGTCGGAACGGCAGGGGGCGCCGGTCTTGATTTGACCACAGTTGGTGGCCACGGCGAGGTCGGCAATGGTGGCGTCTTCCGATTCACCACTGCGATGGCTCATCACCGCGGCATAACCGTTACGCATGGCCAGGTCCACCGCTTCGAACGTTTCACTCAGGCTGCCGATTTGGTTGACCTTCACGAGGATCGCGTTGGCGGTGTCGGTGTCGATGCCCTTCTGGAGGAACTTGGTGTTGGTGACGAACAGGTCGTCGCCGACGAGTTGGACCTTGTCGCCCACCTTGTCGGTGAGAATCTTCCAGCCCTTCCAGTCGTTTTCGGCCAAGCCGTCTTCGATGGAGCGGATCGGGTACTTGCTGCACCATTCCGCCCAATAGTCGGCCATCTCGGCGGGCTTCCAGATTTTCTTCGGGTTGGACTTGAAGAACTTGTAACCCTTCTTCGACTTATCCCACATTTCGCTGGTGGCGGGGTCGAGGGCGATAAAGATCTGCTTGCCGAGATCGTAACCGGCGGCGTCGACAGCTTCTTCGATCACCTTGATGGCGTCTTCGTTGTCCTGCAGGTCGGGGGCGAAGCCGCCTTCGTCACCCACGGCGGTGGACAGGCCACGCTTGCTCAGAACCTTCTTCAAAGCGTGGTAGATTTCAACCCCCGCGCGAAGGGCCGAATGGAAATCCTTGAAACCCCACGGCTGGATCATGAATTCCTGGAAGTCGACGTTGTTGTCAGCGTGCTTGCCACCGTTGAGGATGTTCATCATCGGCACGGGCAGCGTCTTGGCGCCGGTGCCACCGAGGTAACGGTAGAGCGGCAGGCCGGAGGCATCGGCGGCGGCCTGAGCGAGAGCCATCGACGTACCGAGGATCGCATTGGCGCCGAGTTTCTTCTTGTTGGCGGTGCCGTCGAGGCCGATCATGATCGCGTCGATTTCTTCCTGCTCGCGGCAGTCGATGCCGATGAGCTCAGGGCCGATCACTTCGTTGACGGCTTTGACGGCCTTGGTCACGCCTTTGCCGCACCACTTGGCGCCGCCATCGCGCAGTTCGCACGCTTCGTTCTCGCCGGTGGAGGCACCACTGGGAACGATCGCGCGGCCGATGGAACCACCGGTCAGCCAGGTTTCCACCTCGACGGTGGGGTTGCCGCGGCTATCGAGCACCTGGCGTCCGTGTACCATTTCGATTTCGAAGCTCATGAGATTCACCTTCTTAGTTGCGGGGGACTGCTAACGGGTGGTGCGGTGTCTGCTGGTCCGCTCGATTCGCACCATAGGGAATGAGCAGTTTAGCGATTGTGGCCGCGCGGTCAAAGGTGGGCCGGGCCTGCGTTGGGTTTGTGTATTGGATGCGTTAAAATCGCATCACTGGTCGATGACCGACGGAAGGAAGCCACAAGATGTTCAGAAAGATATGGATGTGCCTGTTCGCTCTCAGCCTGGCCCTGCTGGCGACCGGCTGCAGCAACAAAACGTCAGATGCGGTTATCCAGGTGATGACCGACACCCAACTGACCACCGCGCTGGATGGTGAGAACCATGGCGTTTTGCTGATCGACATTCGTCAGCCCGCCGCGTTTGCTTCAGGCCACATTCCCGGAGCGATCAACATTCCGATTTCCCGCCTGGATCGTCACCAACGCGACCCGCTGCTGACTCAGGCACAGAAAATCGTTGTGTACGGCAATGACTGGAATGATGCACTCCCTCGGGCGGCGGTGAAGAAGCTGATCCGCCTGGATTTTGTGGATGTGTATTACTTCCATGGCGGCTTGCAGGCCTGGGAAGACAGCGGCCGCGCCACATCAGGACCACGCGGCAGGCGCTTCATGCGACCAGAGTCGCGCTAAACACCAGCTTCAGGGTGCCATGGCACATCGGCCACTCCGGCCAGTTGGTTGGCGCGGCGGGTCATGGCGAACAACAGATCACTCAGGCGATTCACATAGGGAATGACCGCCTCACCGATCGGTTCGTATTTGGCGAGCGTGACAATGCTGCGCTCTGCGCGGCGGCAGATGGTGCGCGCCAGGTGAAGCCGTGCGGCCAACTCGCATCCTCCGGGCAGGATGAAGTGCTTCATCGGTTCCAGTGGTTCGCAAACCGAATCAATCAGACGTTCGAGTTCCTGGTGATGTTTCTCACCGATGCGCCCGATATTCGCCGCCGCGGGCGAGGTGCAGGGGGTGCACAGGTCAGCACCGAGGTCAAACAGACGTGGTTGGATGGTGGTGATGATGTTGGATAGTTCATCGAACTCACAAGCGGAACCGGCGAGGCCTAAGGCGCTGTTGAGTTCATCGATGGTGCCGTAAGCCTCGACGCGCACGGCATCCTTACTGACCCGTGTTCCGCCGAACAGGCCGGTTTCACCATCATCACCGTTGCGGGTGTAAAGCTTCATGGCGAAGTGTAGCGCCTACTCGGTAGCTTCGCCTGCTAATGGGTCAGGTCGGTACATGCGGGCGTTGTCCAAGGCCCAGATTTTCTCGGTGAAGTTGCCATGCAGGTCGGCATCGGGCGGGGTATCAGGACGGGCTTCGATGAGGGCCATGTGCATTTTGGCATCGAGGTTATCGATCAGGCCGATGAGCAACGCTTCCGGCGTGGAGGGAATGCGTGCCGCCCCGAATTCCGGCTTGGCGTGGTGAGACAGGATGATGTGGTGCAGCACTTGAACGGCTGCTTCGGGAATCGGTTTCTCATCGGCGGCACATTGATCTGCCTTCGCCTGCAGCATGATGATGCCGCGGCCGATGTGGCCCACGAGGATGCCGTCATCGGTGTAACCGAAGCCCTCGGCCCAACTCAGTTCTTCGCACTTGCCCAGGTCGTGCAGGAACACGCCCATCAGTACGATGTCGGGGTTGATCTTCTCATAGAGCGGCATGACCGCCTGCGCGAGTTTCATCACCGCCAGGGTGTGTTCGAGCAATCCGCCGAGAAATGCGTGGTGCAGCGTCATCGCGGCTGGGGCCTGGATAAACTTGCGCATCAGGTCTTTGTCGTTCAGGTACACCTCGGCAAGGTGGCGCAGCGATGGGCTTTTCATCGAGCCAAGGATGGTGCGTACTTCGTTGAACATCTCTTCGATGCTGTGTTCGGTAGCGGGAAGCAGGTCGACCAGTTCCTCGTGCGTGGGTTTGGCCGGCTCGATGTTCTGCACGATGATCTGCAGTTCGCCCTGGTAAGGTTGCGTCTGCCCGGTCAGTCGGACGAAGCCGTTATGAGGTAGCGATTGCACCAACTCCTCTGAGGCGTTCCACATTCTTCCAGGGGCGCGGCCGGTCTTGTCGGCCAGCAGGCATTTCAGGTATGGCTTACCGTTGCGGGTCAAACCGAGTTGAGCGTTTTGAATAGTGAACAGTCCCTCAACCCATTGATTGGGTTCCATCTGCTTAATGAACACACGTTCAGACATGGCAATCCTTTCAGAGCTTCACAATCGTACACGCGATGCTCATCATCGGGAAGTAGGTATGCATCGCGAAGAGCGCAGAGGCACGGAGACGCAGAGAGATGTCTTAGGGGGCGATGTTGACAGAAGCATTCTCCGTGTCTCTGCGACTCTGCGCTCTCTGCGATGTTATGCGTCATCGTGCATGCTTCGCTACGGCCAACCAGTCCATCAGCCGTGCGGCAGAAAGAATGTCTTCGGACAGCACGCCGGTGTGTGGCGAAACGTTATCCCCTTGCGGCAGCGTGGCAAGCACCTTGGTCTTGTTCTGTTTGGCCAACCAGCGCGGGTTGTCGGCGATGGATGCATCATGATTGTCCGTCACGTAGCCGTTGATGACCAGACCGGCCAAACGCAGGCCGGCGCCCCGGATCGCCTGACACGTCAATGCTGTGTGATTCAGAGTGCCGAGGTTCGGGCGACACACCACCACCACCGGATAGCCAACCATCCGCGCGAGATCGATCACGGTGCGCTTATCGTCCAGCGGAACCATGATGCCGCCGACGCCTTCCACTAGCAGCACATCATGATTGGCGGAAAGCGTGTTCAGTGAATGGCGAATTGCAGCATCATCGATGGGTTGGCCGGATTGCTCGATCGCTACCGACGGTGCGACCGGCGGCAGATAACGCACCGGGTTGATCACGTTCAGCGGTGCGCGGCAGTCGGCAAAGTGCGCGATTGCTTCGGCATCATCACTCACCAGACCCTCGCGCTCATTGCGGCAACCGGAAGCAATGGGTTTACACACGCCAACACGTGAACCGCTGTTGCGCAAGGCGGCGGCAATCGCACAGGTAGCAACGGTTTTACCAACGTTCGTGTCGGTACCGGTGATGAACAGTCCGGGTGTGGGAGCGGTAGCGTTCATGGTTCGGGTTGGATTGCGGCGATAGCGTGGGGAATCCAGTTCGTGACATCCATGGCCAGCATGCCGGCAGGGCCATGCTTTGCCGCCCACAGATCGGCGGCCAAACCGTGCAGGTGCACACCGAGTACGGCGGCTTCAAAGCGATCCATCCCTTGTGCGAGCAGGGATGCGATCAACCCGGTGAGTACATCGCCGGTGCCGGCGGTGGCCAGGGCGGGGTTGCCGGTCTGATTCACGTAATGCCGTTCGCGATTCGCCACCACGGTGTTTGCTCCCTTGAGCACGACCACGGAATTGAACGCGGCCGCCATCTGCTCCGCTGCAGCAACACGTGATTCGGGATCAGTCGGGTCCAATCGAATCTGTGCCTGCTGCGCCAGGCGTGTGAATTCGCCGGGGTGCGGGGTCATGATCAGCGGGCAGCGCACGGCACGCCGGCCGTCGCCAAGCGTGGCCAGGTTATTCAGGCCGTCTGCATCAAGCACCACCGGACGCGGTTGTCGCAGCAGCATCTGCACCAGGCGCTGTTGACCGGCACCAACGCCCATGCCGGGACCGAGTGCGAGTACCCAATCGCGCCCAAGCGTATCGTTGAGCGGCGACCAGAGGTCAGCCACCTCATTCACGTTGTAGTTGGTGGGCAGGGCCATGCCCGTGGCGGACGGTTGTATGGCCAGGCATGCACTCACCACGTTCCCGGGAGCAGCGATGCGCACCAATCCCGCGCCGCCACGCAGGGCGGCTGTGGCCGCCAGGGCAGGCGCGCCGGGCATCATGGATGATCCGCCGAAGATCACCACCGTACCAAAGGTACCTTTGTGGGCGTTGATGGGGCGATCGGGTCGGGCGGGCAACTGCGAGAAGCGTTCAGTCATGGGAAACATCTTTTCCGTGGGCGTCGAGGCGTTGTTGAATGAGGCACGCGCTGTAGGCTGCGCCAAAACCATTGTCGATGTTCACCACACTCACCCCGGAGGCACAACTGGTCAGCATGCCGAGCAGAGCCGCCAGACCGCTGAGGGCAGCGCCATACCCCACGCTGGTGGGTACCGCGATGACCGGAA
This sequence comes from Phycisphaeraceae bacterium, assembly GCA_028277685.1. Taxonomy (GTDB): domain Bacteria; phylum Planctomycetota; class Phycisphaerae; order Phycisphaerales; family Zrk34; genus JANQFT01. The sequence goes on along the minus strand of JANQFT010000337.1, from coordinate 3,193 downwards.
CATCGACCAGGCCACCGACCACGCTGGGCAGTGCTCCTTCCATGCCGGCGATGCAGATTACCACACCGGCCCGTTGCAGTTCGGGTAAACGCTGCACAAGTCGATGCAGCCCCGCCACGCCGACATCATTGACTCGGTGCGTGTTCTGCCCGAACGCGCGACAGGTGAGCATCGCTTCCTCAGCGATCGGCTCATCTGAGGTACCGGCGGTCACGATCGGTATGGGAGAACCGGTCGGCTCGGGCACATCGCCAACCAGCAGTGTACGGCGACGTTTACCGGCCTCCACCTGATCGAATGCCGCAAGTACGGCATCGGCATGATCATCATTGGCGCGGGTGATCAACACGTGACCTGAACGCGCGATCAGTTCATGGGTAATTTTGACCACCTGGTCCGGTGTTTTGCCGGCGGCGTAGATCACTTCCGCCAGTCCGCAGCGACTAGCGCGGTGATGATCCAGCGTGGCAAAACCGAGCGGCTGGGCCTGCAGTTCCGCCAGACGTGCGAGCGCTCGGTCTGGGGCCAAATCGCCCGACGCCACGTTTTGCAGGATGTTGTTCAGTTCTTCATGCATGGGCAAGCCTTCCATTGTAGCCGATTGCCGACAGCCACACAGAACCCTAGAGTGTTCGCGGTGAACCCATGGCTGACCCGCAAGCATTGCTGGATCGATTGATCAGCGTCATCAAGCCACGCGAGCAACTGATGACCGCGTACAGCGGTGGTGTGGATTCAACCGTGGTCGCGGCGGCGGCGCGAATGGCGCTTGGCCGAGAGAACGCACCGGCGGCCATCGGTGACTCGCCCTCGCTACCTCGCGCGGAATTGAACGAAGCCCGTGAAATCGCCCAACGCCTCGACATCGAACTCATCGAAGTCCAGCCGAACGAGCAGACCGATGCGGGTTACATCGCGAACGCCGGTGACCGTTGTTACCACTGCAAAACCAATCTGTACGAAGAGCTGTCTACAACGGCGCGATCTCGCAGCATCCAGTTTATCGCCAATGGCACCAACGCCGATGACACCGGCGACCATCGCCCGGGATTGACCGCCGCCAAAGAACATCAGATCGTCAGTCCGCTGCTAGAGGCTAACCTTCACAAGGAAGACGTGCGTGCGATCGCTGAATTTCTCGGCCTGCCCAATGCTGACAAACCAGCCGCGGCGTGCCTGGCCAGTCGTGTGCAATATGGTACACAGGTCACGCCGGAGCGACTTGACATGATTGAGCAGGCTGAGCATCTCCTGCAGACGATGAACTTCCGGGGGCTGCGTGTAAGGCATCACGAAGCCGGCACCGAACCGGTCGCCAGAATCGCGCGCATCGAAGTGCCAGCCGAACAACTCACGCGTTTTGCAGACGATGCCCTGCGCATGCAGGTAGTCGATGAACTGCGGCGCATTGGTTACACGTATGTCACCCTCGACCTGGCAGGATTCCGCAGCGGTTCGGGGAATGTGCTGCTCAATACACAGCGCAGTGATTCTCAAGACTGAAGCGTAACCAAGTCATTCGCGCACAATTTCCCACGCGGCGGCAATGCGTTCGGCGGGAATATCGTCCACAATGCTCACCTTGCCCAATGCCTCAGGCAGGACCAGACGAATGCGGTCGTTGGCGACTTTCTTGTCGAGCAGCATGGCGCTCATCAAGTCATCGGTGGAAACCAGTTCCGCGGTTGTAGGCAGGCCGATGCGCTCCAGCAGTTCGATCAGTTGCGTGAGAAGCTCCGGCGGGCATCTCTTTTCATCCACGGCCAGTTTCGTGGCGGCGATCATGCCCAGGCTTACCGCTTCGCCGTGTTCGATGGTGCCGTAGCCGGCGGTGGCTTCGATGGCGTGGGCGAAGGTGTGGCCGAAGTTCAGGTGAGCGCGGACGCCGGATTCCTTTTCATCTTCCATCACGACCGCAGCCTTGATCGCCACATTCTGCTGGAGCAGGTCGGTCATGGTGGTTGGGTTCACCGCCTGGATGGCCGCCAGGTTTTCGCCGATCCACGCGAACAGTTCGGGCGAACGGATCACACCGTGCTTCACGCATTCGGCCAGGCCACAGCGCAGTTCGCGCGGCGGTAAAGTTTGCAGCACCAGTGGGTCCATCACCACGACATGCGGTTGATGGAATGCGCCGATCAGGTTTTTACCTTGCGGCACGTTCACGCCGACCTTGCCCCCCACGCTGGCATCGACCATCGCCAGCAACGTGGTAGGACACTGGATGAACGGCACGCCGCGCAGGTAAGTGGCGGCGACGAAACCGGCCATGTCGCCCACCACACCGCCGCCCCGCGCAATCACGGGGCTGCGCCGTTCCAGCCGCGCTTCCAGAAGCACATCGTAAAACTGGCGCACGTTATCCAGCGACTTGGCCGACTCACCCGGCGGCACGGCTCGCGTGATGACATCGTATTCTGCATCACGCAGGCTTTGCTCTGCCACACCACCATGCAGCTTCGCCACGGCTTCATCACTGAGCAGCGCACAACGTGCATGCGGCGCGACGCCACGGGCCAGTTGGCCAAGCTGCTGCAGGATGCCCGGTTCAATGCAAACCTGATACTGATGATGCGGAAGATTCACTTGGACGGTGGCCATGGTGGCTATTCCTTGTCGCGTTTGGCCGCCAGCGTGTTCAGGGCTTCGGCGGGGTCGTCGGGGAGATCGGAAACATCTTCTTCCGGCTCCTCATCGAAACCGGCACGTCGTAAACGCTCAGCCCGGAGTTCGCGCTGACGCTCGACGGCACTCTCGCCCGACTTCGACCGTTGGTACAGAAAGATACGCAGCACGATGAAACCGAGGATCAATGCGATGAGCACGATCCAGAAAACGGATGGTCTGGTGCTCTCGGTTTTTGCGGTGGCCACCCATTGCGCCTGCCTGCCCACGAAGACGGGGTAGTTACGTTTTTGCGTGGTGTCGCCGGTGGGCTGGTCGGTCAGTATCTTGCAGAATCGGGCAATCACGCGCACGGGGCGATCATAATCTTGGCGGGTGATGGCGAGGCGACCCTCTTTGTTCGGAGCCAGCCGTACCGGTAGGGGATTGGCAAGATAGACCGCCACCAAGGTGTTGGTGTACAGGTTCGCGCGACCGGGCTGACCATCCGCCAATCGGATGTACCACACACGCACATCCTGCCAGCGTTCGAAGGTGACCTGTGGCTTCTCCACGCCGGCCAGTTTTC
>JANQFT010000324.1 GCA_028277685.1 Phycisphaeraceae bacterium | reverse complement strand
ATCCGCTCCATCATGTCGTTCACAACACTTGCATACGTCGAGTCCGCGGACAAGTTGACCATCTCGTGCGGGTCTTCACGCAGGTCATACAACTCATCGAAGTCGAAACCGTTGTAGACGAACTTGAAGCGGTCATCGAAGCAGGCACGCTGGGTGTAATAGAGTTCGACCCCGTTCATCTGGGTGAAGTGCGTATCGCGCCAATCCACGGGGTGTTCGCCTTGCAGTAAAGGCCTTATGGATCTACCGGAAAACCGATCATCAACGTAGCGAATGCCTGCGAGGTCGAGAAAAGTCGGTGCAAAGTCAGAGAGATTGATCAAATGATCGCAGACAGCCCCAGGGGTCATGGGGATGCGAGGAGCACGGATGATACAGGGAATGTGATAAGCCTCGCGGAAAGCAGGCACGCCCTTGCAGAACAAGCCGTGCGCGCCCATGTAGTCGCCGTGATCGGATAGAAAGATGAAGACCGTATCGTCAAAAAGGTCACGAGCTTCAAGGGCATGGATCACGTCGCCCAATAACTCGTCCTGCATCGTGCAGTATGCCCAGTAGTGAGCGATGGCTTCGCGGACCTCATCAGGAGGAAGTTGCCCCCAAAGCTGTTCGCGGTGGCGTCGATAGATGTTGGGCTTATCCTTCAACGTGTCGGTATAGCTTTTAGGAAGAGGCACTTCATCGACCGGGTAAAGATCGAGTAAACGCTTGGGCACAACGTAGGGATCATGCGGCCCATGCGTGCCGACGAACAGGCAGAAAGGCTGGCTGTCATCGATATCGCAGATCGCATCGCAGGCTGCGGTAACCAGGCGATAATCGTCGGTATCTTCGTAGCCACGAGGACCCTGGTTCTCGTAGCTTCCGTAGAGTTGCGTGGTCCCCCATCCCGGACGAAGCAACCCACCGCGAGGTCGATCGATTTCGTCCTTAATCGTCATCGTCCGCCACTGCTCGATGCTGCGATGGTGAGAGTGGCCGGTGTGGGCGTTGACGATCAACTCTTCCCACCCACGATCGACGGGGTTCTCCTCGCCGCTGACATGCCACTTACCGGCGTGAAGACAACGATAACCTGCTTCGACCAGATCCTCAGAAAACAACCGCAGCCCGGGATTCAAACCCTGATTGATCGCTGTAGGCGTAAGCACATTGTTGAACACACCATGACGAGACGGGTAGAGTCCGCTTTGAAAAGTAGCTCGAGAAGGGCAGCAATGCGGAGAACAGGTAAATGCCCTGGAAAAGCGCATTCCTTCTCTGGCGAGTCGCGCTGCATGAGGCATCTGGCACGGATGAGCCGGGTCGACTGTATCGCCCTGCTGCTGATCGGTCATGAAGATGACGATATTGGGTTGGTCCATCATCGTTCCCTTGGTTGAGTGTCAATCAATTCAGACGATGCCTGCACGATTCGACATCAAAGGATGATCCATACACTTTTTCTGCCAACTGGATCAACCGGATGACGTTGGGGTAGGGAAACACATCGATTTGTTCGTAGGGCCAAGGCTCGGTGCTCTGCGCATGATCATAAAGGAACTTGACCGCTGCCTGGATGGATCGGCCGTCTTCACTTTCCCAGCGCCACAAGTCCAGGCCCACGTGTTCACCGAGGGTTGCCAACCGAAACAAACCACTGAGGTTCATGCAGGTATAGCTCAGACTTTTGGTGCGCTTCAGTTCACGGGGCATCCGGCCATCTGGCTCAATCTGCGCGACGATTCTGCGAGCAGGCACTTGCTCCAGGATGTGCTTCGCCTGCGCTTTGCGATCAAGCCAGAGACTGAGATACGCGGTTAAACCATCGAAAAATACAGCATGATTGTTGGTGTACTCTGCCGCCTGCTGACCAAAATCGCTTTCGAGCAGCCAGTCAAGCAACGCCTCGCACCATTCACGAAATGCTCGATCCGGCTGAGGTAGAGCGACAACAGACCAGGCTTCGATCATGGCTGGCAGTGAACCAGACCACTCGATGATGCCATAAGGACGACCGTGGCTCATGCCCGGAACGAATTGAGCATAGCGCAGGTGTGGATTCATCCGAGTGGCAGAACTGAGAAACCAACAGTCGATCCGTTGCGCTGCAGCGTTAACAAAATCTGACCTTCCAAATTGCTGGGCTGCACGGCACAAAGTCTGAACCGCCCGAGAGGTCTCATGCCATGCCGAGGCATCGTAAGCCTTCACTTCAGGGTTGGTTCGCCCATCACGGTGAACATAGGGCAAACCATCAGATGTATTCGGATTGGGCCAAGTGTATTTGGCCAAACTCACATAGTCATGACGGTCACCACTGGCTGCAACAGATGCCTTGTCCATCACCGATCGCAACGGCGACTCCAGATATCGCTCGGCTTCAGTCAAAAGGGAAGACGGTTGTTTGCTTAGGGAAACATGCGCATCTGGAACATAACGGGATTGAAGGAAACGCATAACTTCGGTTGCTTTTCACAAGACAAGATGGACTGAAACAGAATCGTTTACTGTACACGCATAACACCAACACGCGCAATTGCCAACCTCAATGCCAGTGCGCTCTCACTGAAGTTGCTTCCCTGAAACTGTATCTGTTGGAGCATTGTTGGTGTATTGTCTGGCATTGGAACGACGACGGTCGTCAAGCGGTCGGTGGGAAGTGATTCGAGCGCGATGCTGGCACCAGCTTTGCCATCTTTCCCAATGAGATTGACGGAAAAGTCCTTGGCTTTGTTACCCGGAAGCGGTCGAACTTCCACGGTCAGATGAGTGGGTTTGAGATCGGCCAGGTTGATGCCTCCGAGGATCAGACCTGCTCCACCATGCTCGGTCGCGTCGATCACGAGACACTTGCGTCTGTCAAAGGTGCGTGATTTAACATGACTCCCCTTCTTCCAGATCGACCCGTAAACGTAGTCAACCTTGGCGACGTTCCTCAGAAGAGTGACGGGGCGCCCCTGGTCATCGTGCCAACGGCTCTGGGTAACGGCCGGCGGTGCGGGGAACTTGCGCCGGTTAGGCGTGCTCTGGACCGGCTTGCCAATCTCGTCCGGGTCAGGTGCGTCGAAAACCCAGCAGCCGTAGCAGCAGGACATTGCCCATAGTTCACGGGTGACCGGGTGCACGCGGATCGCGCTGGTCATCTGGGCCGGGGTGACACCTGGGGCTGAAGCAAAACGATCGTCACCGGTAATGCGTTGCCAGGTCTCGCCGCCATCGAGTGAGCGGGCAACCGCGTTGTCTCGCTGGATAAATAATCCCGTGCCACAGGCGCCGGCATACACGACGCGCGGGTCCACCGGATCAATGGCCACCGCGCTCGTCATGAACGCATCACCCACCAGGTCCTTCGGCAGACGATCACGCACACTCACGGGCTTGTAGTTTGGACCGTCACAACGGTAAAGATGATTATCATTGCCTGCGACCCAAATCCGATCGTTTACATGGTCGTAGGCAATATCCCAGATATAGCGAACGCGTTTGGGCAATGCCGTGATCTGCTGCCAGGTCTTACCGTGATCAACAGAGCGGACGACGTTTCGTCCTTTACCACCGTAAAGGGTGTGATCAGGCGCTACAGACGCAATAAACACACCGTCGCAACCGTCCATTTTCTGCCAGGTCTTACCACGATCTTCTGAGCGCATGCTCCAAGCGAACAGGACGTCCGGATTGCGAGGATCGCTGTAGGAAACCTGCATGCCTTTGAGTCCACGAACCTTCCGCTCGGAAGTCTTGCCCCCATCAAAACTGATCCACAGATCGTGCCCTTTGCCCTGGTATTCCTTGTTACCGCCAAAGATGAGTTGACCATCAGGTGAATAGCCGCCGTAAACCCAACCCCACGGGTCTGAGTCGTCGCCGCCTTCGCGCACAGCGTGCTTCGTATTGGAGATGGTGAGGTTGATAAACTGCCAAGTCTTACCGCCGTCGTTGGTCAGGCCACCGTTGTAGTCCTGGCTGCCGAAATAGACGATGTCGGGATTCTCAACGGAGAAGTTGAATCGCCCGCCAATCATGATGTTGTTAATGCCAGCGTTGCTCCACGCAAATTGCTTTCCGCCATCTTCGGTGCGGGTGACCATATCGCCATAGAGGGCAATCGCATAATCCGGATCGGTCGGGTGCCATGCGAGTTGGATGGCCTTGCTCCCGTAACGAATAGAGGCGGGAACCCAACTGTCGCTCAGGTCGTGCTGGCTGCGGGTCCAGGTTTCGCCGCCATCATGAGAGACGAAACACTTACGTCCGTTTCGCTCAGTGGAAACGGTATACATCCGCTGCGGGTCAGCGGGACTGACGGTCAAGCGGTAGAACCCGCCCGGCGGTGTGGTGCCAATGTTTCTGAAAGTCGCCCCCCCATCATCCGAGCGCATCAGCTGCGAAGCAGTGGTTGCCCAGACGATCCGGGATAGTGATGGGATGGTGTCCAGTGACATGATGGGCTGATCGATGATTCGGGAAAAACTGATCCCGCCATCTGTGCTGCGCCACAAACCGTTGTGGTTGCCGATGATCACATCGCCTTCGCTGGTAACACGAAGTAACCGCCAGCGTCCCTTACTTCTGTAAGCCTTGCCGTGCGCCACATCGCGCCAGGTCTCACCGCCATCTTCGGACTTCCAGAGCCGGCCGCCGGGGTCGGTCGGGTTCAATTCGTCAAGCCAATAGGCAACGGTGCAATACCCCTTGTTGACGTCGAAGCTTGAAGGATCCCAAGCCAGTGGTTCAGTTTCATCACGGGAGTTACCGATGCGGACACTCGCGAGAGTTTGCCGCCAGGTCACGCCGCCGTCGGTCGAAAGCCAAACACCATTGAAGGAATACATCTTATTCCCCGTATTGTCACCGGCGAGCAATACGCGGTTGGCGTTACGAGGATTGAAAACAACACCGGCAGCTCCCTTGGCAACCAGACCGGTGTTGGACGGAAGCCAGGTCTTGCCGCTGTCGGTTGAACGGAAGATGCCACCAACATCCGTCGCCATCAGGGCGAGCTTGCCATCGACGGGATCGATCGTGAAGTACTGGATACGTTGGCAACCTTCACCGCCGGGGATGCCCGTCGCGCGATGCTCCGCCGTCTGCATTGGCATCGCTCGCCAGGTCTGAGCGTGAACGCAGGCCACCAAGCCAACCAAGAGGAACGTCATAACCAGTAACATGTGCAGCGTGTTCATGGAGGAACTCTTCCGATGGGTTCAGTCGGTTTGTCGTGTTCAAATCGGTACGATTAAAAAACAGTGATTAGCGCAGGACAGGCTTGGCCACAACCATTTGTTCAAGCAGCGGCCGCATCCTTTCAGCCCATACCATGTAGCCCGCCTCAACCAGGTGCAGGTGGTCTTTTTGATATAGACCCGTTTTTACTTTTCCGTGAGAAACTTCAAACGCTTCGGTCATATCCAGGAAACGAATGTGTTTCCCGTTATCGAGTTTGCCGATCTTTGCATTGATCTTATCGATGCGACTGCAGAAGTAAGCATTTTGGCGTGGCAAAATACTACAAAGTAGAATGCGCGACTGCGGCAGTTTTTCGCGGAGTTTGACGATCACCGCCTCAATGCCGCGAACGATTTCCTGATCCTTGCCAGCGTTGAAATCGCCGTAAAGGTTGTTCGTCCCGATCATGAGTACCACGACTTTGGGATGAAGCCCATCGACAGCGCCATTCTGCAGACGCCAGAGAACCTGGCGGGTACTGTCGCCTCCGATGCCGAGATTGAGCGGTTTCATCTCAGAGAACTGTTTCTCCCAGATCGACTTGCCCGCGTTCGTCCAGCCCTGCGTAATCGAATCTCCAAGAAAGACCACCTCGGCGTCGCTCTTCTTCGCCTGTTTGACCAGCCTGCGATGATGGCCCAACCACGCGCCAGGGTACTTGGGATAAAACCCGTGAGCTTGTTCCCAGGGTTTGCCTTTTGCAGGCTTCTTCGCGGTGTCTGCTGCCGTTTTTCCACCCTGATTCAGCTTGGAAGTTGATGAGGCGGGCCTGTTGTTTTTTGCGGTCTCGGTGCCTTGGGTGCCCTTCCCCTTCACCGCTTGTTTCACAACGTCGATTCTGTCAACCTGAATACGTAGTGGTTTTGCGCCACTACCAAAGTTCGTCCCCTGCACCTGGAAGTTTTCGATCGCCGAGAAATCCTTATCCGGGAGCGGAACGTAAGCCGTACGGAAAGTTTTGGTATCAAACTCAGCCAGACGCAACGTGATCTGAGTCTTGCCTTTCTTGCTGAGTAAATTGAACTGCAATCTGCCTGCTTCGTTACCTTCAACGAGCCGTGCGGTGACCGCGAGAAACTTCTCCCCGCCGGGCGTAAGGTTGGCATGTCGAAGCACAATCCCAGCCCCACCATTTTCACGAGCATCGATCTGAACGTAACCAATGCCATCGGCTTGAACTGCTTTGACGGTCTTGCCTTTCTTCCAACTTCCACCGTAAGTGTAATTGAAGTTCTTTGGCCCGAAGTCGCGAAGGTTCACATCTGCCAGAACCGGGCAGGTTAAACAAGCCAACAGCAACGCGCAACAAACGTGGGCAGCTTTGAATTTCATGGCGGGTCTCTATCAGGGTGCAGGAATCGGGTGAACGTATCCAGGAGTCAGGTGGGCAAGATCGAATGCTCAAGGCATTGGCGCAGGGGCGGCAAGACTGCTTCGGTCAGTCTGTCATAACCGACGGGCGTTAAGTGCACTTCATCGCTATAGGCTTCTGTGGCAAGTCGGCCGCCGGGTCGAATCAACGTGTCACCGACACCAAGGAATGTCACGGTCTCAGCGTCAGCCAAACAGGCATAATCTTGATTAATGCGGACGATCCGTTTGCGTTCGACGGCATTGGGATCATGCTTAACCGGCAACAACCCCAACAAT
>JANQFT010000288.1 GCA_028277685.1 Phycisphaeraceae bacterium | reverse complement strand
AGTTGTTTCGACGGAAGCCAGGGATGCATCGCGTCCCAACCACCACACGCAGAACAGGCTGACCACACTCAGCGATGCCAACATGAAATGCAGGTAACGTGGCCAGACGTTCGCCAGCATCGCCGCATCGAACAAGCCCCCCACTTCGCGCCAGTGCTCGGGGAACAACATCAGGTTGATGTTGGCCAGGAAGATGATCGGGATGAACCAGAACAGCAGCACCGCCGGTAGCAGGATGGCCGCGTGAAGTAGTTTGCCTGTTACGCTGCGCGTCCCCTTCCGAGGGTTCCAGGTGTACTTGTGCAGATACGTCAGCAGGAACGCGATGATCACCAGGGGAATCACGCCCATCCAAGCGGTACCGGTGATCGATGTGGCGGTGTAGAACCACACGGTGTACAGCACGTTGATCGCCAGCAGCGGCGCCACCCCCAGCACGATGGCGAGCGATTTATTCACCGTGACCGTCGAAGCGATCGCGTGGGCGATGCGATCGTACTCTTTCCTGCGTAAACCGAGCAATTCGAACACCAGCGTGAGCGTCGCCCCGCCCACCATCAGGTTCACAAACAGAATGTGCGCGAGGAACGAAACGATCAATACGAATTTGATCAACCCTTCGGCCGCGGGCAGTTCCAGCGGAATATCACGCGGTACAGGTAATTGTGCGAGGAGGTGGATCATTGGATGCCTCCTTCTGATGAATTGGCGAATGCCGATTGTCGATTGCCGATTTCTTTCGGTGGCCCCAACGTTGCCAACCATTCGGCCAGCTTCATCCGTTCATCATCACGACCGGGAAACGGCGGCATGAACGCACGGACGTTGTGCATACCCTTGATGTACGCATCAATCGTTGCCGCTTGCCACGGTTTGTCGGTGCCGTACATGCGCTCAAGACGATGCCGCACACTGAAGCTGCCGTTGACCGTATGACAACGTGAGCAGGCGATCATGAACACTTTTTCACCCACCTCGACGGGTGGTCCGTCGATGCCGGTGTGATCGGCGTAGGTCGCACTGGCCAACAAGCCTCGCTCGGCGTACAGCGGGTAGTCTTCCAGCCGCAGGCCGTTGGCGTACATGTAGTCTTTGATGACGTAAGGTTTGCGAATGAACTCGCGCACGCGCTCGAACGTGCCCAGCAGCATCATGCCCATAAGGATCGGAATAACCAGCGCCACCGTTCCCGGAAGTGTTGTCATGAAACGAGGACGAAGTGCGCCGCATGCTCCCACCAGCGCGATCGCCCCCACTGCCGCCCCCAGCGTCCACAGCACTTCATCATGCCAATCGGTGAAATCCTGCGTCGTCAAGGCCACCGGCAGGTTGCCCACCATCGAACCTGGAATTTCCCACCAGTACCAAAGCCCCCCACCCACCAGCCACGCCAACCAGTACAACACCCAAAGCGATACCAGCCGCACCGCACGGGAGCGCACCGCATCATCACGCTTCACGAAGAACGGCACGAGAGCCAGCACCACCAGCCCTGCCCCCATCAACGCGAACGGCGTGCGGAACAACAACTGCGGCAGGTACAGCGGATTCAAAAATCCATTGACGAAATCCGGCTCATCCAGCCAGTGACCACTGTCCATCATGAACCCGAGAATGCCGACGATGATCGCCATCGTCAGCCAGCTGAAAATGCTCAGCACCAACCCCAGCAACATATGCAGCACCTTCGGCCGCACCCGCCACACACCAAACGGCCCAAGCGGAATTGCAAAAAGCTCCCGCCGCATCGTCCACTGCTTCCACGTCAGGTAGTACGCCATGATCAGACATACTTCCACCACAAAGATGATCCACTCAGTAAACCACCCCCAGAAGAACACGCGGATCAAACTGCCGATTGCATCCGGGTTCACCAGCGAGGTGCTGAACCAGATGCCTACCCCCGTCAGTGCCCCGAAGGTGGTGGTGATAATGAACACCACGAACAACACCTTGCGTGCCAGTTCATCCCAGGTTTTTTCACCCGTCTTCCAACCGCGCCATTCCAGCAACGTGATCAACGGCACGATGCCCACCGCGAGCGGATGATTGATCAACACATGCACCACTGCGATGATCGCAATAAGAATCGGATTGCCCAGGCCGTCTAAGTGGAAGAGGGGGTAGTTCATGGGAGATGAGGTAGCAGTGAACAGGGCACAGGGCACAGGGGCTCCACTGCCCGCGTCCCACGACCCATCAGAACATGGGCATGATATCGCAGATGCTCAACGATTGCCGAATTTCTGTGCCCTGCGCACTGTGCCCTGTATACTACATCATGCGCGTGGCGTGACGACCGCGGTCTTGCTTCGCCAAGGCTACGCAGGACCGAGGAAAGTCCGAACACGACAGGGCAACGGTGACGGGTAACGCCCGCCCAACGCTTTGGCGACGAAGCGTTGAGGGAAAGTGCCACAGAAAATAAACCGCTGGGGTGGCTTGCGGCGTGCGGGTTGGAGTTCTTCACGACAAGCCGCATCCCGCAAGCCGTCCCAGCAAGGGTGAAAAGGTGCGGTAAGAGCGCACCGCTCGTGAGGTAACTCACGAGGCACGGCAAACCCCACCGCGTGCAAAGCCAAGCAGTGGCAAGGATTGGCCCGATCCACTCGAGCCACGGGTAGGCTGCTCGAGCCTGTCGGTAACGGCAGGCCCAGATGAATGGTCGTCAGCTGCGAAGCTTCCGAGCGAAGCAGTCAACAGAATTCGGCTTACCACCACGCGCACTATCGGCGACCGGCTCAACTGTCGGTCGCCGATTTGCTTTTAACCCCACACCCACGACAATCACACCATCCATGTCATATGTTGTATGTGGTATGTGATATGTCGGATTTGCGATCAACAGATCGTAGATCGAACATCGAAGATCAAAGATATCCCCATGCCTGTTCGATACAAAAGTCGCATCCTCCAGCACGTCACCCGGCAACCAGGTGAGCCGCAGCACCTGCGCCAGTTGGCCGATGAACTGGGCGTACCCGCCGAAGACCGGGATGCGTTTCATGATGCGGTGAAGGAACTGGAAAGAGCCGGTGACATCGTGCTGGGCGCTTCGGACACCATCGCCCTGCCGCCGATCGGTCGTGAAGTGGTCGGCAGCTTCCGCTTAAACGACCGCGGCTTCGGGTTCATCATTCCCGACAAGGCCAACGCGCAAGGCGACCTGTTCGTTCCCCCCGGCCGCAACAACGGCGCCCTGACCGGCGACCGCGTGCGCGCCAGCGTCCGCACTGAACGCGGACGCATGGGCGGAAGCCGCTCACCCTACACCGGCGAAATCATCGAGATCATCCAGCGCGGGCAGACCAGCTTCGTCGGCACCCTGCGCAAACGTGGCAGCATGTGGATGGTGGATGTCGATGGCAAGACGCTCAACGATCCGGTCATTATTCGTGATGCATCGGTGAAGGGCGCAGCCGTCGGGGCAAAGGTGGTGATTGAACTGACCCAATATCCCGAAGGCACGTACACCGCCGAGGGCGTGATTACTGAAGTGCTGGGCGAAGCAGGTCAGCCGGATGTCGAGACGGCGGCGATCTGCCATGCGTATGGGTTGGAATTGAAATTTCCCGGTAACGTGCAGGCCGAGGCACGCGGCATTGTCGGCGAATACAACCGCAACCCCGAGCCGTTCTTCGAAGGCCGACTCGACATGCGTGATACCTTCACCGTGACGATCGACCCGCCAGACGCAAAAGACTACGACGATGCGATTTCAATTTCGCGCTTACCGGGAAAGAAATCTTCCGGGGGCACCTGGGAGTTAGGCATCCACATCGCCGATGTCGCCACGTTCGTGAAACCCGGCAGTGCACTCGACACCGAAGCCCAACAGCGCGGCAACAGTGTTTACTTGCCACGGCTGGTCATTCCGATGTTGCCAGAAGTGTTGAGCAACGGCATCTGCAGTTTGCAGCCGGGTGTGCCACGCCTGGCGCGCAGCGTGTTCATCACGTATGACGGGGAGGCGAAAATCGTCAGCAGACGATACGCAAACACGGTGTTGCAGTCGGCCTTCCGCCTAACCTACCTCGAAGCGCAAGCACTCATCGATGGCAAACCCGATGAAGCAGCGCAACACGCCAGGGCGGACAACACATACACCGATGAACTAATCGACGCGCTCGATCAGATGACGCAGTTGTCGAAGGCAATCCGTCGTCGGCGTCAGGATGCGGGCATGATCGAATTGGCGTTGCCGGAAGTCGAACTGATTTACGATGACGAAGGGCATGTGGTGGATGCCGAACCGGAGGACGATGCGTACACGCACAAGCTGATCGAAGCATTCATGGTGGAAGCGAACGAGGCGGTGGCGGAACTGTTTGCCGACCTGAACGTGGATGCGATTCGCCGCACACACCCCGATCCTTCGCAGGATGACTCGACGCAACTGCAAAGCTTCGCCCGAGTGGCGGGGTACAACATTCCGGACAATCCCTCGCGGAAAGAACTGCAGAACCTGCTCAACGCGGTGCGGGATAAACCTTCTGCCCGCGCGGTGCATCTGGCGGTGCTGAAAACGCTGACCCGGGCGGAGTATGCGTGCGACCTGGTGGGCCACTTCGCGCTGGCGAGCGAGCATTATCTGCATTTCACCTCGCCGATTCGTCGCTACCCGGACCTGACCGCGCATCGGCAGTTGGCTGCCGCCCTCGATGTGCTGGGGGACAAAACTGAACTACCCAAGCAGCCGGCGCAACGTCGCAAGATCGGCCGAAAGATCAGTGAAGACAAACGCTGTGCGAGCCTGGATGAACTGAACGACATCGCCCGGCGATGCAGCGTGACCGAGCGCAACGCTGAGAGCGCCGAGCGAGAATTGCGCGATCTGCTCGTCCTTCAGTTGATGGAAAAACACGTCGGCGAGACGTTCAGCGGCACCGTGACCGGCGTGATGGGATTCGGCGTGTTCGTGCAGATCGACAAGTACCTTGTCGAAGGGATGATTCGGTCGGATCAGCTTCCGGGGGCACCGACAGAGCGATACAAATTGAATGAACACACTGGAGCCCTGGTCGCACAGCGGAGTGGTCGGGCGATCACGCTGGGCGATCAGTTTCAGGTAAAGATTGTGCAGGTGAACCTGGGCCGACGTGAGATGGATCTGCAGATTGTTGACCATCGGCCACGTTCGACAAAGCCCCACCGTGGTGGTAAGACGAAGAAGCACAGCGGGAAGAAACCAAAACCCGCGGGCAGAAGACGGCGACGGTAGGAGTTACGTGACATGGCGGCACAAAGCGAACGACCCAACGTGCTGTTGATGTATACCGATCAACAACGGTGGGACACCATCCGCGCCGCGGGCAACTGTGCGATTCATACGCCGAACCTGGATCGACTGGCGGAGCAGGGCGTGCTGTTCGACCGCACGTATGTGAACTGTCCGGTCTGCATGCCGAGTCGTCAGAGCATGCTCAGCGGGTTGTATCCTTCGGTGGTGGGCTGCACCATCAACGGCAGTGAGATGCCCGAAGATCAACCCTGCCTGCACAACTACCTCAAACCATACGGTTACCACACCGCCCAACTGGGCAAGCTGCATTTTAAGAATCACTCGGCACGCGACCATCGCGAAGCACATCCGACTTACGGGTTCGACACCATCATCATCAGCGATGAACCGGGTTGCTACGACGATGCGTACATCAAATGGGTCGAGCAGCAGGCGCCGGATCAGGTGTGGAATTGTCGCTGCACCAGCGCGCCGGCCTGCGTGGGGCCACGCATCGAGAAACAACCACGCAACACGCATGAGCCCTATGTGTTCGAGGGACCAGAACACCTGACGCACTCCGCGTTCGTCGCCTCGCAGACCATCGAAACCATTCGCCTGCGGCAAAACGAACCGTGGTTCACCATTGCCGGTTTCTACGCGCCGCACACGCCGGTCAATCCACCGCAACGATTCATCGACATGTACAACGTGGATGACATGCCCTTGCCCCACATGAATGAGGGGGAAGATCAGTACGGCCTGAGCGATGATGAATGGAAGAACGTCAAGCTGCATTACTACGCATTGATCTCACACGTGGACGATCTGATCGGCCGCATCATGAAAGCGCTGGAGGAAACGGGTCAGCGCGACAACACGCTGATCATTTTTACCAGCGATCATGGTGAACACCTCGGCGACCACGGCCGGGTACAGAAAGGCATGCCGGGATGGGATAGTTCAGCGCGCGTGCCGTTGATTGTTTCCATGCCACAGCGATATCAAGCCGGCGTGATCAGCGATGAACTGATCGAGCACGTGGACCTTGTGCCCACCGTGCTTGATTGCTGTGGCATTCAAACGCCTCTCATCCTGCAGGGGCGCAGCTTCCGCGGGTTACTCGATGGCAGCGACTACACCCCGCGCACCAGCGCGTTCATGGAACTGCACCACAATCGTCACGGGCAGAAAGCGATCGCCACGAAAACGCACAAGTACAACATCGATCACCAAGGTTTTGAAAGACTGTACGATCTGACCAATGATCCGCATGAGCTGACGAACCTAGCCGATCAACCCGACCACACACAGGCCCTGGCCGACATGCGACTCGAAATGCTGAAGCGCTGGCACGAAGTGCAACCCAACCACCGTCCGCGCACGGCGCAGTACTAACTTTCACCACCCTGCAGCCACGCGGTCACCGGTACGGATCAACCACCACCGGCGAGCCGAGAATATCAAGAATGCCATCTACTTCCTTGATACGGCGGCGCAAACCATCGCGCACACTGGACGTTTGCGCATGATGCAGTTCCGAAGGCAATTCCCTGCGTTCGCGGCGTAACACTTCCACCACAATTTCCCACTGCGCATTGGTTAGCGTTGGAGCGGTCGGCATGGCGGTGCCTCCTGAAAAGGCGTGAAGATGTGCGGCCCAGAACGATGAATCATAGCGCGCCGCTACTACAGGGGTAACAAAAATCAACTGCGTTGAGTGGCAGATTTTTCTTGAATCGGCGCATCGGTGGTGCGATAGTGGCATATGAGCATTCGACTTCATTCATGTTCGTTCATTTCGTAGTGTCTGTTTCGTAAGACGTGGTTACGGAAAAACGCAACGCCTCGCATGGAAGCCGATCCCGGCAAGGACCGCCATGGTTACGCGCGTCGGATGCCAATGGTTGTTCCAGGTCGTCTGCCCGAACGCCCAGCGTGTTTATCTGGTCGGCGACTTCAATCGTTGGTCGCGTTCTGCGGTGCAAATGAAACGCGACCAACGTGGCAGATGGTGTACAAGCATCGCCCTTCAGCCGGGCACGTATCGGTTTCGTTACTTCACGGAGGATGGCTGGCTGAATGATTACGCAGCGTTTGGTTTACTGCCCAACGGATTTGGCGGATGGGATTCGGTGATCTGGGTACCGCAGGAACCGCAGCGGATTGCCCCCCTGCGGCCGGTGTGTGACGCGGATGCGTATCTGATCGATCCGGTCAGGTTGGCCGAATGACGCAACCGTGAAATGAGTCGGGGTGATGGGGGAAAGCGGGAGGTGTCATGGTGGTTATATCGCCGCGCATTCTGGAGAGCCGCATGAGACCCATCATTGCAGCCATACGAACCGCGCCGATGCGTACTCGGCGGGATCACGGTCCATCCACCACAACTCAGATGGGCACGCCGTTCGTCACCATCAGCCGTGAACCAGGTGTGGGCGCGTGGTCGTTGGCGGGTCGACTGGCGCGCCGACTGAATGAACTGCAACCGGGCAATCCACCTTGGAGCAGTTTCGACCGCGAACTGGTCGAGAAGGTCGCAGCAGACAATCAACTGTCGCACCAACTGGTTGATTCGCTGGAACAAACCAGTCACTCATGGTTGGCTGAGTTCTGGGCGGGACTTTCGTTCGCCGATACGAAGCAGATACCCACCGAAGCAACCATCTACCGGCAGGTGGCGGCCACCATTCGGGCGCTGGCGCAGGTGGGACGTATGGTGGTGGTCGGCCGCGGGGGTGTTTTTATCACCCATGGCATGTCAGGCGGGGTGCATGTGCGACTCACCGCCCCACTGCCCCAGCGCATCGCCAACCTGGCCCAGCGTGAAGATCTGTCAGAAAAGATGGCCGCCCTGCGGGTACGGCAACTCGAACAAAACCGCGATGCGTTTTACAAACGCTATTGGCCACGGCGCCACCGTGACATGTCCGTGTTCGATATCACCCTGAACACCGCCGACGCGGATGTCCAACTGCTGATCGACAGCATCGTACCCCTGGTGCAGGCGCGAACGCCCAAGTCGTAAACAATCGCCTGTTACCGTCAAGAGCGGCGCCGAGCCAGCCAACCACCAAACGACAGGGATAACAAGACCACCGTTGTTGGTTCGGGGATGGTCATCACCTGCATCGGGGAATCGATTTCCCATCGTTCAAGAGTTGGCGGCATCAGATGGGCCAAGTCATCGCGCAACGTATCCAGC
>JANQFT010000212.1 GCA_028277685.1 Phycisphaeraceae bacterium | reverse complement strand
AGTCGCCTCGGTCACCGCGGCCATGCTGGCTTCGGTCATCGTTTGCATCGCATACACCCAACGTTTCGCCATGGCGGTCGCGGCCCTGCAAAGCCTGATGATTGCCGTGATGCTCGAATTGCCGATCGGCGTGTTGCTGGCCACCGTGGCCGGCTGCATCGTGGCGATCGCCCAACTCAAGCAGGTGCGACAACGTTTCACGCTCATTCGCATGGGATTCATCAGCGGCGTGGTGGTGGCGATCGTCGTATGCATCGGGCAACTGTCCCGCGTGCAGATTGTCGAAGGCATTTACGAAGCGGTGCTCACCGAAGCGCTGTGGGCTGCGGCGGGTGCGATCATCGTCGGTTTCTTCGTGCTCGGCGTGTTGCCGTTCATCGAGAAGGCGTTCAAGGTCACCACCGCGATGACGCTGCTCGAACTGGGTGACATGAATCACCCGTTGCTCAAGCGGTTGGCCCAACAGGCGCCGGGTACATTCAACCACTCGCTGACGTTGGCCACCATGGCCGAGTCTGCCGCCGAAGCGATCGGGGCGGACGGCCTGCTCGTGCGTGTCGGTGCGTACTTCCACGACTGCGGCAAACTCAACAAACCCGAATACTTCATCGAGAACCAGGGCGGCGGCCCCAACAAGCACGACAAACTCTCACCCGCCATGAGCCTGCTCATCATCGTTGGCCACGTGAAAGACGGCATCGAAATGGCTCGCGAATATCATCTGCCGCCGGTGCTGCAGCACTTCATCGAATCGCATCACGGCACCACGCTGGTCGAGTACTTCTTCCACGCCGCCAAGAAACGCCAGAGCGAGGACGATCAACCCGATGAGATCGAGTTCCGCTACCCAGCCCCGAAACCGCAAACGCGTGAAGCCGCCATTCTGCTGCTGTGTGATTCGGTTGAAGCCGCCACGCGGGTGATGCCCGACCCCAACCCGCGCCGCATCGAACAGTTCGTCCACCAGCAGGCGATGAAGCGCCTCATGGACGGCCAGTTCGCCGATGCCCAGCTCACACTCGCGGAGTTGAACACGATCGAGGAAGCGATCACCAAGAGCCTGTGCGGCATCTACCACGGCCGCATCGCTTACCCTGAAGACAAACGCGACGAGCCAAAGCCCGCGGAATCCGACCGTGCTGCTGGGTAACCAAACTCGGAACTTGGAGCGCGGAACTGGATCAGCTCGCTTCAGTGAACCCCACCGATAACATTGCACGAAGAAGCCCCCTTGGTTCCGTGTTATAAATGGTTTTTTGTATGAGTTTGTGTGCTGTTGTACCTGTGGGTGTAACGGCTAGAGATCAGGTCAGGTGCGTGCTTACTCAGCCTCCAGTTCACAGGCTGTGGATTCCGTGTTTGCAGTGGTGAGCACTGCTTGTATTGTCGCGAGTGGTTGTGGGTAAAACCTGGAGAAGATTGCGCGGCAGGTCCTGCGATGCGTCGCATCGCAGCTACAATCAACCCGTTCCCCGTTTCCCTCAAGACATGGACGACTTTGCGGTCTGTGGCACCCATGAGCGAGGGGCACAACTATCTGCTGGGCACGCGTCGGATGATGACCACGGTGGCGTCGGACGGCATACCGCCGATGGATCGGCACACAGAGATGGTCACGCATGGTTGCAATTCCTGAGATTTGGGCGGGGCGCCACGCACCGCACTATACCAGACGAGTGTGATTGGGCGTGTTTCACATGAACGGATGAATCTGCGGTGCGGACGCCGCAGCTATGATTCGCGCGAGCCACATGCCGCACGCCTTCCGTCCTAACACTTTCAGAATATTCTGGCTATCGGACTTTGCATGTTGTATTTTGATAACTGTCGGGAAGATCAAGAGATGGGACAGCTTCCCCCTGGGGAGATCTTGCGCAGCTTACTTAATCGTCACAATCGCTAAAGCGTCGTGGGTGTGTGACCGATGGATTCCTTACGGAGAGGGAATCGTCCATTTGCATGGAGGCTCCACATGATTCACCCCTCGGATAAAAGAGAGTTCCCCCGGCGTCCACTTCCTTTGGGCTATAGCGAAGTGCGCGTCAGGCGGTCGGGTAAGCAGCGGTTCACGCTGGCTGGCCACGCTTATGACATTTCGGCCGGCGGGGTGCGGTTTGAGCTGGATCGTGAGTTGACCGACGGGGAAGAGGTGGACATTCGCGTGGTTTTGCCGGGTGACAAACCGCATCAGGTGCAGGCGCATGGCGCGGTGGTGCGTTTTCATGATCCGGGCGAGGCCGGGCCGATTCGCATGGCCGTCTCGTTCAGTGATATGGCCGAACCCATTGACCGCATGCTGATCGACAGCTACGTGCGTAATGGTGAAGCGGCGTAAACGTTACCGGGTCACTTCATTTTTTGACGGATAAGCCCTGCGATGCGGGGTTTTTTCATGCGCGGGTGGAAAACGATTTGCCCGCAGCGGCGTAAGGTCGATAATTAGCATAGGTGAACTGACACGCCATACATAAAGGAGCTGCCCGACAATCCACACCATGCACATCAGGTTGCTTTCATGGCAACCGCCGCTCGAACGGACGATCAATTCACTGCTATTTTGATTCCTATTCCTATTTCGTTCGGGCGGCATTTTCTATGCGCCCCCGGAAGAGGTGAGAAGGCGGAAGTGGGAAATTGGGTTGGGGTGACCGACCGAAGCTGCGACGTCCGCGTCGCAGTTAATGTCCGTAGTAAGGTTCGCATGGCAGATCGGGCAGTCGCTTGCGCAGGTGCGCGACCAGGGCGTCGAGTTGTTCATTCGATAACGGGCTAGCGAACGACTCGGCGGTTTGCCGGGCGATGGTGTAGAGTTGCACCAGTTTGATGCGGCAGCCGGCGTTGCGCAGCTCAATCAAA
>JANQFT010000067.1 GCA_028277685.1 Phycisphaeraceae bacterium | reverse complement strand
ACTACGGTCGCAACATCCCCGAATCGTTTCGCACAGTGATTGCCGACTATGGCGTGCCCGCGGTGTGGGCCAACACGCAGGGCGAACACAACTGCGTGTATCCGGATGATCATCAAGGCGCACACGATTATGTGGCAGGACTGATCGCGCGTGGCCACACGCGCATCGCTTACATCCAACGGCATGGTGAGTATCGTGGCCCCAACTACACCGGCCCACACTATTCTGAAACCGCGCGCGAGACAGGTTATGTCGACGCCATGTGCGAAGCCGGACTCACGCCGTTCATCATTGATCCGTTCGACATCACGCATGAAGGTGAATCACTTCCGCGCGCGTGGGGGCAATGGCATCGGGCCAACCCGGGTGTGGAAGTGGCCTTGTGCTACGGGCCAGCCACCGCCATCGCTTTGCATCATGCGGCCGAAGCATCCGCGAACTTTCACGTCGCCACCTTCCATCACGAACATGTATTTGAAACTGTGCGTGATGGGCCGACCATCGTGCAGATTCCCATGCATCACGTGGGGCACACCGCGGTCAACATGCTCAACGAGATGATCGCCGAAGGCCGCTCCGAAACCCCGTCTATCGCCGTGCCCTATCCCCGGAAGACGACCTGACGCATCGCTACCCAGCACATGGAGACAACCATGATCACACGTTTATCAAGCTTGATGTTCGTACTCGCCCTCACCGCCACGGCCATGGCGCAAAGCGCCGGCATGATGACCGGTACGGTGACTTCGCGACCTGATCACGGCAAGTTCTTTCATCTGAAAGTCGAGAAGACCGAGCCGGCCGGCGTCGCTCAACCGGGCACGACGGTGAAGATCATGGCCAACTGGCAACACGTCAAAGGCAAGCTCGGCCCGATCCCCGCGGATGTCGAGCGCATTCGCGGATACAACGTCGGTGATCAACTCACCCTTGCCGTGCACAAGGATGGGAAACACAAAGGCTTCCGCTTCACCAGCGAAAACGCGGTGAAACAGCTCAATGAACACGATCGCATCCGCAAGGAAACGATGTTCATTCCTGAAAAGCCCACGCACGTTGATCGTTCGCAAATTACCGGGGCGGATATCGACAAACTGCTGGCGATGGAAAAACAGATTGCGCAGACGATCGATGTCGCGCCGGGCGATGACGTGCTGAAGACGATCAGTAAGGCAGCAGCCATGTCGAAGCAGGGAACGGCCGTCCGGTTACGCTTCGCCGAGGGCCGTTACCCCATCAAGGGTAAGATCAATCGTCCCGTCCTTACCGGTAAGGCGATGCTGGTCATCGAAGGTGCCGGACCGGATAAGACGGTGTTCGATATGTCTGGCGCGGATGGCAACGCCAACGCTTTGTTCGAGTTCAACCAGCAGCACCACCTGATCGTGCGTGGGCTGGGGTTTGAAAACCACCCGAAGAACGCCGTCGTTTTCGGCAGGTACGCACCGATCCAGGATAACGCACAGGTGCTTATCGAAGACTGCCGTTTCGAGAAGTGCAACATCGGCTTGATCATCTTCCACATCAACGGGCTGACCATCCGCAACATCAATTCATCCAACCACAAACGGACGGGCCTGTTCCTGATCGCGCAGAACGCCATCGTGCAGGACAGCATCTTCAACGGCAGTGCGGGCGCGGGGCCAGGCTCGTTCAAAGGCGGCATTGCCCTGGCGGCGGTCGACTGCCTGATCAAGAACGTGCAGTGCGACAACAACAAGAAAAGCGCCAGCGGTATTCGCATGGACCATGCTGCGGAGAACGTGATCGTCGAAGACACCACCTGCAACGGAAACGGCAGCGTGGGCATGTTCTGGGAAACGGCGCTGGGACCGATTTCAATCAAGCGATCGAAGATCAACGACAACCATGGGCCGGGCATGATCCTTGCCACGGTGTACAACATTGCGATCGATCAATGCGAAATTCGTCGCAACGGCAAGATGCAGTTTGAAATTTCCGCCAAACCACGCCCGGTGATTTTCGCCAAGCGCGGCATCAAGACCGGTGCCTACGCTGCAAGTAATTTGAAGGCCGGTGTGGGTAAGCAGTGGACGAACCTGCGCGGCATGATGGGCAATCGCTTCTTCACGTTAACCAACAGCGTGATCGAATCACCCAAGCCCGATGTGCCCTTTTTCGGCCACAAATTCGGCAAGCCGTATATCTACAAAACACTGTTCACCCAGCAATACACCGCGCACGGCAACACATACATCAGCCCCAACAACAGCCAACTGTTCGACACGTTCCAGGGCGAGTATTACAAGTTCAAGTTGATCGACCTGGCCGCGTGGCAGAAGTGGACCGGGCAGGAGAAGGGATCGACGTGGCAGGCACGTCAGTGACCGAGTCGCCGCCATGCCCCGGGGGCGGCGCCCATGCGGCGTCTGAACACGTTGGTGAAGTACGCGCCGTTGGGATAACCGCAGGCCATCGCGATCGCAGCGATTTTCAGATCTGTTTCGCGCAACAGGCGTCGAGCGTGTTGCAGACGAATGTCTTCTAACGTCTGTTGAAACGATCGGCCGTGCGCCTTGCTGCAGAGTTCTGAAAGGTAGTTGGGGTTCAGGCCAACCGCTTTACCGACGAGATCGCGCGTGAGCGGTTCGGCATAGTGCTCTGTCAGAAACTGGTAGACCCGGCGCCAGGTTTGTTGCGCCTTCGTGCCGCGCGGCGCGTTTTCGTCGGCTGCCAGGTGTTCCAGCGACAACATCATCAGGGCGCGCACCAGCGCGCGTGTTGCTGAACTGTTGCGGCCGCGTTCGGTTAGTTCATTCAATGCGTCGATGACGCCGCGCACCTCGGTGCCTACGGGCTGGGCGGTGTGATAAGCATGCACGGTGCTTTGACCATCGCGAGCAAGTTGCGACCAGATCACGCGTAACGTATCGGCGCGAAACACCAAACCAAGCAGTTCCTCGTCACCCGGCGGATACTGCGCCCACCACGCATTGGGTGCCCAGTAGAGAGCATGACCGGATCGCATTTCGTGGTCGAGCCATCGGCCGGCGATGCTCACACCGTGTCGGCGCGTGCCGCTCAGTTGTACGTTCAGTCGCGCATGGGGCGAGGACATGAACTGGCCATGCGTGCGCGGTATGCGGGCGCTTGGTGAAGCATCGGCGAGCGTCACGTCCCGCGGCAGGCTGCCTGAGAGGGCCTTGCCGATCTGCCGCCGGAGCAATCCGCTCGACCGATCATACTGTTCCAACCAGTCTTGACTCACCCCAAAAACTTATGATATCGCAAACAAACAGTCAATTAACACCTTGCTGGCTTCTTATTTTGATGTACGCTTGGTTTGTAACAGGTCCATATCTCACTTGCGATACCCTAGGAGGACACGCGATGAACAACCTGCGAACGATACTGCCGATGGCCCTGCTGATGACCGCCCTCGGCGCACTGCACACCCACGCCGCGGTGATCATCGATCACACCGGCGCAGCCGACCCCACCACCGAAGGCTGGGCACAGACCAGCGGCGGCGGCACATCGGCAACCGCCCTATCACCGGATGGAGCAACCGGTTTCGATGCCTGGCAGACCTCCGATACGAGCAGCAGCGCGGGAAGCGTCCGCTTCTATGCCCACACCCTGGCACCAAGCGAGCTGACCGACGCAACCACCCTTGGTTGGCGGATGAGCGCCACGCTCCGCCTGCCTACTGCCGATCAATCGGTCGATGAAGGTGTCTCGTTCGATTTCGGTGTGACCAACCAGATCTACCGTGTGATCTTCGGCACCAGTGCCGGCGGTGACACGATCGTCGCGCCTGGCCGCACGGCGGACAACCCGACACAAACGACCATTACCGGGCTGGACTATCACACTTACTCGCTCACGTATGATCCAAACACCGACAAGGTTGCCTTTGCGATCGACGGCGTCGTCGAAGATGCCGATGTCAGCGCCTTCACCCCGAACATCCCTGGCAACGGCCGGGCACGATTCGGCGCGCTGGGCAGTGGCTCGACGGGCGTGGGCAACTGGCACAGTGTTACGTTCGAGATCATTCCCGAGCCGGCGTCGATGGCCCTGATGGCGCTGGGTGCCTGCGCGATGCTGCGTCGCCAACGTTAGTCGTACTACCTTTTGATTTCCTCCTTAAAGCCGAACAGTGCCGGGGCACTGCTCGGCTTTCTCGCATCAAGAGCACATACCATGCCCACTGCATCCACATTGCCGAATATCCTCTGGCTCTGCACTGATCAGCAGCGTTACGACACCATCGCAGCCCTCGGCGCACCGGGGGCGTTCACGCCAAACCTGGATCGCCTGTGCGCAGAGGGGACGACCTTCACCCATGCGTATTGCCAGAACCCGATTTCGACGCCAAGCCGCGCGAGTTTTCTCACTGGCTTGTATCCGAATGCGTTGGGCGTGAACCAGAACGGCAACTGCGAATTCCCCGACACGATGAGTCGGTACCTCATCACGCGACGGCTGGCCGAGGAGGCGGGTTATCGCTGCGGGCTGGTGGGCAAGCTGCATCTGGCCAGTGCATTTACCGGGCAGGAGACGCGCACGCACGATGGCTACACCGATTGGCGATACAGCCATGCCCCCACGCAGGAGAACACGCAGCACAACCAGTACCATCAATGGTTGCGGCAACAGGGCGCTGATTTCGACGCGGTGTTTCATCGCAATGATGTCGGCCAACACGCCTGGTATCGCGCCGATGCCGACCTCGCACTTCATCAGAGTACCTGGTGCGCCGAGCAGTCGATTGACCTGATTCAGCAGTACGCGCAGCAGGATCAGCCGTGGCTGTTGAGCGTGAACTTTTTTGCTCCGCATCCGCCGTTCGATGCGCCCGATGCGTGTTGTGAATCGATCGATGCCGATGCACTGGCGCCGGTGAAATGGTCTGAAGACGAGCAGGCGCGGCAGGAACGTCTGGCTGCGGCAGGCGTGCTGTTTCAGGCAGCGCCGTGTGACACGCGCGATACCATCGACACCCGCCGAAGATATGCCGGCGGTATCGCATGGATCGACCAACAGGTTGGCCGCATCATCGACTGCCTCGAACGGACCGGCCAACGCGAGAACACCATGATCATCTTCATGTCCGATCACGGTGAGATGCTTGGCGATCACGGTCTCGTCGGTAAAGGCAATCGCTTTTACGATGAACTGGTGCGTGTGCCGTTGATCGTCAGTTGGCCGCAGCAATTCACGGGTGGCAGGTGCGTCGACCACCTGGTGGAACTGACCGACATCAAACCCACGCTGGTCGAGTTGGCCGGCCTTGCCCCAGACCTGACGCACGGCCAGTCGTTATGCGGCTATCTCGATGGCACACCGCGCGAGCCGCGCCGGTTCGTGCGCAGTGAGTTCCTTGATACGCTGAACATGCACATGCCCGATCACCCCGAGCGTCACACACCCAGCTACGGCGTGATGATCCGTGATGATCAACACAAGCTGGTGGTCTATCCCGGCACGGGCCTGGGCGAGTTGTTCGATCTGCATGTTGATCCGGATGAACTGAACGATCGGTATGATGACGCAAGCCTCACTCATGCCCGTACCCGCCTTCAGACAGAACTGCTCGAACAGCACGTGATGGCCAGCGCGCTGGGGCCACCCCGCACCGCGCGGTATTGATGCGGTTTGCCTTGCGTGATGACGGATGAACACAAAGACCGCGTTGCGGACAACGCGACTGTGATGATCTTTCCCAAAATCAGGGACGCGGCGGAGCCGCGGCGCTAAACGGGAGATGCATTCCGCATTCCGCATTCCGCATTCCGACGCCAGCCTTTCCCTTTTTTTACGTCCAAAATCCACATCACTCAACATTTTTCACCCGATTTCCTTGACGACTGAATCGATTAAGGTATAGTTTACTTAATCGATTCAGAAGCAGTGCCTTTCTACCGCGTTCGAGGTCAAGTGATGGCCGTCACCATGCAACAGATCGCCGATGCATTGGGCGTTTCCAAGCCGGCGGTGAGTTATGCGCTCAACCGCGTACCCGGCCAGATCAGCGAGGACACCCGCCAGCGGATTCTTGAGACGGCCAGCAAAATGGGCTATCGCCCCAACACCGCGGCGCGAGCGACGCGCAGTGGTAAGTTCAGTGCGGTGGGCTTTCTCTTTCGCGATGATGGTTCAACGGTCGGCAGCAGCATGGTGTATGGCGTCAATCACCAGTTACATCAACACGATCTGCGGCTGATGCTCGCTCCCCTGCATAACGGCCCCGATGGCATTCAAGCTGACACGCCGGGCATCCTGCGCGAGATGTCGGTTGACGGATTGCTGATCAGCCTGATGCAGGATGTGAAGCCGGAGTTCTATGACCTGGTCGAGCAGAGCGCGACACCCGCGATCTGGCTGAATGCCAATCTACCGGACAACTGTATCCGGGCTGACGATATCGGGATGATCCATCAAATGACGCGTGAGCTGATCGGCCTGGGCCATCAGCGTATCGCGTTCGTCGGGTATGACTTGTCTGACGCGCATCACTACTCCGGCGAACATCGCCTGGCGGGATATCGTCATGCGATGGGCGAGGCGGGGCACCCATGCTACACGGTCGAGTTGGGCCATCCATCACATCCACCCAACGGCCAGACGCTACTGCAGAACATTCTTACGGGGAGCGATCGTCCCACGGCGTTGGTATGTGCCTCGGATGATCTGGCCACCAGCATTTTGTACAATGCGGCATGCGCGGGTTTGCGTGTGCCGGAACAGTTGTCCGTCGCCACCGTGATGAATCACCACAACTGCAGTCTTGGCGTTCAGCTTGGGGGGGTGCTGGTGCCGTTTCGTCAAATGGGTGAGACCGCGGTCAACATGCTGTTGCAGCGCACGATCGACGGAACCTCGAAGACAACACAGGTCATCTCTGGAACGTACAAACCCGGCAACACGGTAGCCGGACCTGGTCAATCATAAGTGGTCATACTTTTCATTCCTAAGGAGGATACCGATGAGCTTGAAAGTTTTATTGACCATCATGTTTTTGGCTTTCGCAACCGCCATCGCGCCTGCGGCCAATCTGACCTGGACCAACGGTGATGGTGGCAGCAGCGACATCACTGATGCAGACAACTGGAGTCCAGCCCAGGCAGTCGTCAATGGCGACGTGCTGACCTTCGACAACCCGGGGGTGGGCGATCCGACGTGGAACGCTGATCTCGACATCGACCTGACGCTGTCCGGTGGCACATGGGACTTCAACATCACCAGTCGGCTGTACACCAAGAACTTTCTTGACTACAGCGCGGCGGGCCTGGGTGTCAGCCAACTCAGCTCGGGCAACAGCGGCTCGCGCGTCGGCACCGACGGTACCTCTGTCTGGACCATAGGAACCGGCAACACGCTGGTGGTTGCGGCCGGTCGTCTGGAACTGCGCCAGAACCTATCTATTGCGGGCGACGGCTTGCTTGTACTCGCCGCGGCCAACGCCAGTGGTAACCGCGGCATTGCCATCACGGCCGGCACAACCCTGGTCAACATGGGTACGGCCACGGCCAGCAACTCCGACTGGTCGGTTTCCAGCGGGGCGACGCTCGGCGGCACCGGCCATGTCCGCAGTAATCGCGCTGGCGGAATCAGCGTGAGTGGCATCATCGCGCCTGGCGGTAACGGTACGTTCGGAGCGACTATTGAAACGTTGGAAGTCACCCTCGGCAGCGCCAGTCGGGCGATGACCATGGCCAACGGTTCTGAGTTTGCTGTCGACTTCGGCGCGGCGGATGAAGCGGACCTGCTGACCATCAACGATGGTGAATTCGATTTGTCGGCCGGCGACAACACGTTGGCCATCAGCGGAGCGGTCAGCCCCATCGCCGGCACGTACCTGATTTACAGCGGCCAGAACACCGGTACTTTTGAAACTGTGCTCTACAACGGCGTTGATGTGACTGGCAGCAGCGATATCGAAATTGCTTACAACGCGAATGACATCACGGTGACCGTGATTCCCGAACCAGCGTCGATGCTCCTGATGGGGCTTGGTGGCGTCACGATGCTTCTCCGGGGCTATCGTCGCGTTTGAATGCCCCTGACGACGAAGCTCGCACGCGAAAGTATGTGGGCTTCTTTAAACAATTGAGGTGATCAACCATGGCACGCAAAGCATTCACGTTGGTCGAGCTACTCGTGGTCGTCGCCATTATTGCGTTGTTGATTTCAATATTGCTGCCGGCCCTGAACAAGGCGCGACTCGTAGCGCAGAACACCATCTGCCAAACCAACCTGCGACAATTGGGGATCGTCGGCTTCACCTACGGCACCGATAGTGGCGGTTATCTGCTGCATACCGGGGCAGACCCCAGTCGATCGGACGGACATCATGCGTACGGATGGAAATTTTTTCGACATGTATCCAAAACACACTGGATCGACAAAGTGCGCGACATCGCAGGAATTGATTCGAAAGCTGGACGCAGCACCATCCTGCATTGCCCCATCGGAGAGAAGGTTCTGTTCCCCGTATGGAAGAACAGAAACTCGGTCGACCAACTCTACGCCATGAACCGATATCTAGGCACTGACTACAACCATGGCGGTACGGGCACAGGCGGCCTTCCCAAAAATCCACGCGTGGAGTTGCTGGGCAATCAGATGGCCTGGATGGTCGATTCAGCCGGCGATGTGGTGGGCGAGCAGCTTAACGTTAACAGCTCCTTCTGGCCTGACAAAAACCCCCGGGCCGGAGAAGCGCAAGCGCCATGGCCCTATGCGTGGGCCAAATTCGGTGGGCATATGAATGGTGGTGAAGCCAACTACCTGATCGGCGATGGACATACCGAAGGTCTTGCCTACGCC
>JANQFT010000064.1 GCA_028277685.1 Phycisphaeraceae bacterium | reverse complement strand
CGTATCAACCGCTGGGCCTGATGCGCGTGCTGCCGCATCACGGATGGAATTCGACTCCCGCACCCGGCAGTTACGAACGTGGATTGGACATGGCTGAGGGAATCGCGTGGGTGCGCTACGTCATCGATAACATGACGTACCAACGTGAATGCTTTGCCAGCGCACCGGATGATGTATTGGTGTATCACTTCACCGCTGATGCGCAGCGTGCGATCAACCTGACAGTTCAACTGCGCAGAGTGGTGGATGTGACGACTTCGGTAATCGGTGAGGCACGCATGCGCATTCAGGGCCGGGCGGGTGAGCATGGCGTGGCGTTCGACGCGGTGCTGGATGTTGAGGTCAACGGCGGAACATGTGTGGCGCGGGGTAAGTCGTTGTGCATCGAGAACGCGAACAGCGTCACGATTCGACTGGCTTGCGAAACAGACTTTCGTTCACTCACACCACACGAGCAGGTGTTGCAGACGTTGGACGCAGCCTGCGGCAAGTCGTTCGATGTTATGCGTGAGGCGCACATCGTGTCGCATCGTGCCTTGTTTGATCGGGTGTCACTGGAACTGGCTCACGATGCGGCGCTGGATAAGTTGCCGACCGACGAGCGACTCAAACGTGTTCAGGAAGGGGCGGTTGACCCCGGGCTGAGCGCGCTGCATTTTCACTATGGTCGTTACCTGTTGATCGGCAGTTCGCGGCCACACGCCGATGGGAACAGCCTACCGGCCAACCTGCAGGGCATCTGGAATCATCAACTTGAGCCGGCTTGGCAGAGTGATTTTCACCTGAATATCAACCTGCAGATGAACTACTGGCCTGCGGATGTCGGCAACTTGTCGGAATGCCACACGGTACTGTTTGGTTGGATGAAAACGTTGGCCCGGGAAGGCGAGCGTGTGGCGCGTGAGCAATATGGTTGCGCGGGTTGGGTGGCGCATCATATTTCCGATCCGTGGGGTTTTGCCTGGCCAGGCGGACCTGCGGGTTGCGGTGTGTGGCCGACCGGTGGCGCATGGTTGTGCCATCACCTGTGGGAGCATTATCAGTTCACGAAGGATGAAACATTTCTGTCGGATGACGCATGGCCACTGATGCGTGGTGCGTGTGCGTTCTTTCTGGAATACCTGGTTGAAGTGGATGGCCAGTTGTGGTGTGGGCCGAGTGTGTCGCCGGAGAACCGCTACCGATTGCCGAACGGTTCGGAGGGCAAGCTGTGCATGGCCCCGGCGATGGACAACCAGATTCTGCGCGCATTGTTCACGAATACCCTGGCTGCGGCGGAAGTGTTGAAGATCAACGATGTGATCTGCGAGGCGCTGCGTGAAGCGTTACCGAGGATTCCCGAAAACACCATCGGCCCAGATGGTCGCTTGCAGGAATGGACCGAGCCGTTTGAGGAACCGGAGCCTGGTCATCGGCACATTTCTCACCTGTGGGCGTTGCACCCGGCAACACAAATTTCACCCGATCGGACACCGGAGTTGGCGGATGCGTGCGGTAAGGTATTGGCCAAGCGACTGGAAGGTGGCGGTGGACACACCGGGTGGTCGGCTGTGTGGTTGGCCAACATGTATGCACGGCTGTTGGATGGCGAAGCGGCGCACGGCATGTTGCTGAAGCTGCTTCGACAATCGACGTTACCCAACCTGTTCGACACGCACCCGCCGTTCCAGATTGATGGCAACTTTGGTGGCTGGGCCGCGGTCGCCGAGATGTTGCTGCAGAGCAGGCCAGGTGGACTGCACCTGTTGCCAGCGCTGCCGCGCGATTGGTCGGCTGGTTCCGTGCGGGGCTTGCGTGCCCGGGGCGGGATGACGGTTGACATGGCCTGGAAGGATGGCCGATTGGTGCAAGCTTCGATCACGAGTGATCATGATGGTGTATTTAAGGTGCGGGTTGCCGGTGGGGCAGTGAGTGAATTGAAACTTGCTGCACATCAGCCGTGTGTCTTCGAGGGGTGAGGCAATTCACATGACTGATCGTTATAAGCGGATCGACCGGAGGCACCGGTCGATTTTGAGCCATCTGCAGTTTTTTCCGACTGGAGCAGGCAGGTAATTTATCGACCCTCTGTTTTGGCCCTGTAAAGCAGTCAGGGAGGGCAAACACACCAGCACTTTCCCTTGACTGATGCTCGTTTGTAATGCCTATTTGTAGAGACAAATATCGTTTGATTCCTCCTTTCCTCCTCTTTGATATTGCGGCGGCCGCGTAGGCCGCCGCTTTTGGTGTGTGCATGTGGTGCGTGGCAATCCGGCGCGCGCTGGAGTAGGATCGCCTATCGGTTCACATGCAGTTGCCAGGAAGTGACGCGATGCCTACTTACCACGAACCCGCCCGGGAAATTCCTGTCGTCCAACAAACCGATGTCCTCGTCGCCGGTGCCGGTCCGGCTGGCGTGTGTGCGGCGATTGCTGCAGCGCGCGCGGGGGCAAAGGTTACCCTGATCGAAGCGCACGGCTGTGTCGGGGGCATCTGGACCAGCGGCCTGCTCGCGTGGATTCTCGACACGGCGGACAAACACGGCATGATGGCGGAAATTCTTCAACGGGTCGATGCGCGCGGAGCACGCAACACCCACGCTTGTGATGTGGAAATTCTCAAACACGAACTGGAGAAGATGTGTGCCGAAGCTGGCATGGCCATCCGCTACCACACGCGCGTGTGTGCCGCAGCTTGCGAAGATGGACGCATGTCACTTGCCATCACCGAATCGAAATCCGGTCGGGAAGCATGGGCGGCGAAGGTGTTCATCGATTGTACGGGCGATGGTGACCTGGCGGCTTACGCGGGTTGTGCATTTGAGATTGGCCGTCCCGCCGAGGGAGCCGGCAGTGAAGGACCGGACCGCGCCGGCGAGATGCAACCGTTCAGCATGATCGCGTTGGTCAGTGGTATTGATCCCGATGCGATTGGCGATTTTCATCATCGCAAGGGCAAGCCGTGGGGTACGACGCAGGATGCATTCATGAAGGAGCTACAGCGTTTCGGCATGACCAGCAGTTACGCCAAGCCCACCATCTTCCACGTGTGGGATGATCTTTACATCTGGATGATCAATCACGAGTATGACTATGATGCGCGCAATGCGGATCATGTAACTGCGGCGACATTGTCCAGCCGCGCGGAACTGCATCAGGCGATCGATGGATTGCGTTCACTGGGCGAACCATGGTCCAAGGTGAAGTTGGTCGCCACGGCCGAGCAGATCGGCACGCGCGAAGGCAGGCGCATCCGTGGTCGATACATGGTGACGGTCGACGACATGTTGCGCGGCGCCGTGTTTGATGATGCGGTGTGTAAGGTGAACTTCGGCATCGATGTACACTCGACCAGTAAGTCGCACAGTACTGGATTTGAACACGGTGAACACAAGAACAAGACGCAGCCCTATGACATTCCGCTTCGTTCGCTCATCGCGGCGGATTGTGATGGATTGATGATGGCAGGGCGATGCATCAGCGGTGATTTTCTCGCGCATTCCAGCTACCGCGTGACAGGCAATGCCGCGGCGATGGGTGAAGCGGCGGGCGTGTGTGCGGCGATTGCGGCGCAGTCGAATGTGTTGCCCCAGGATGTCCCGTTTGGACGCGTGGTGGAAGGGTTGTCAGTGCGTACCGCTTAAGCGGCACGCACCAGCAAACACATCTTACGCCCTGACTATCGGACTAAGCGGATGCCGCAACAGCATTCGCATTTTCCCGGTTCATTCTGTAGGGGTCAGGTTAACTGGGGTATCTATTGCGCCGATGTCACTTGTGTCGAACAGGAGACCAAGTGATGCCACCCACACTCACGCACACCGAAGCTCAGACGACCGCCGATGAGCAACTACCCGAAACGTATGCATTCGATCGGCGTCATAGCGCCAGGCACACCGTGTCTGGCCGGGTAACTGTGCAGCGTCACGATCATGATCCTGCGGCATACCAACATCCGATCTGTTCAGTGGAACTCTGCGACATGGGACATGGAGGCATGGCTGCGGTTAGTGACGTAGCGATGGCGCCGAATGAATTGGTAGAGATCTACTTTCCGGCGCACGGGGCGGAGCAGGGGTTAGACCTCCGGGGGCGCGTTGTAAGATGTATTCCCACGCACGGAGGTTACCGCGTGGCCATTGCTTTCGACACGCAGCTTGCCGCATAAGGGACACGGCAAGCCATACGTAAATGTTCCATGTGAAGACGACGGCTGCCCAGCCGTCGTTTTTTCGTGTGCGCCACCGATCGGGCGAAACAAAAATCAGCGCATAAAAAAAGGCCGCGGTGGGATTCGAACCCACGAATAACGGATTTGCAATCCGTCGCCTTAGTCCACTTGGCTACGCGGCCGGGAGAAGTCGAGTTGGCGGAAACATCGAATTATACGAAGAGGCAGCTTGTGTGAGAAGGGGCGAGCCGGAGCTGCAGTTCTGACCACTGAGGCTCTGACTTCTGTCCTCTGCCGCTCTGCATTCTTCTCACGTTTCGCCCTGCGTGGGTTCGATCGGCTGGTCGCCTTTGAACTGGTTGCCGTAGGGGAATTCGCAAAGCGGCTCGGGTGTGTCGGGCCTGCCCAGCAACTGAGAAACCTTGGTGTTCTGGAACGAGTTTTCCACCAAGGCAATGGTTTCGTCCAGGCACTTATGCAGCGGACATAACCCCTCACCATGTGAACCGAGTTTCAAGGGGCACATTTTGATGCGGCGGATCGGCTCGACCGCGTTCACCACTTCAAGCACGGTCAGGTTCTCAGGATCGTGAGTGAGTTGAAAACCACCGTGACGACCGCGTTGGCTGTTGATCAATCCACTGCGGCTTAGACCCTGCAGCACCTTGGAAAGATAACCCGCAGGAACACGTGTGGCCGCGGCAATCTGCCGGGTCGTCCACGATTCGCTTGGGTGCTGGGCCAGGTATACAACGGCTCGCAAGGCGTACTCGGTTGTCTGTGAAATCATGCGTACCCACCTCAACTTACCGGGTTAGCGTGGTGTGTTTCGATGTGGTCGTTTGCTGATGGCTGATCGTTCCGGCCTCAATCGGCGTGTTGCTCCTTCGGCGAGGCCTCAACCACCATAACCCCCGATACGATCGTACCATACCAGTATACGTCGATTAATTTCGATTTCCTACCTCATAAATCCAAATTGCATTTTCGGTGATTCCCCCAACCCCTTCCAGCAAAGCCACGATGCGTTTACGATGACGGTTTGTTCGAAGTTCAAACTTCCGAGTGCCGCTCATTATGTTAATCGATCAGGCCGTCATTTTTGTGAAAGCCGGTAAGGGCGGCGATGGCAGTGCATCGCTTCGCCGCGAGGCCTACGTGCCGAAAGGCGGCCCCGATGGTGGCGATGGCGGCGATGGGGGTGATGTCATTCTCGAAGCCCGTGCCGGGGTGGATACGCTGCTGGACATGACCGGCCGACACCACTGGGATGCCGAAGATGGCAAGCCCGGTTCGGGCGGCAGTCGCACTGGGGCAGGTGGGAAGGACCGCATCATCCCCGTGCCACCGGGCACGTTGGTGTACGACGATGAGCAGGGCCATCTGATGGAAGACCTGGACGAGGCGGGTAAGTGCGTGACCGTTGCCCAGGGTGGCCGGGGGGGCTGGGGGAACGAACACTTCAAGTCATCCACGAACCAGACGCCGCGCCAATCCACCCCGGGCGAACCGGGTGAAGAGCGTCGGCTACGCCTGGAACTGAAACTGATTGCCGATGTAGGTCTGGTCGGCCTGCCCAACGCCGGCAAGAGCACGTTGCTTTCACGGCTCAGTCGGGCCACGCCGAAGATTGCCGACTATCCGTTCACCACGCTTGAACCTCAACTGGGCATCGCGGAACTGCCTGGTTTCCGTCGCATGGTGGTGGCGGATATTCCCGGCCTGATCGCCGGTGCGGCCAGTGGTGCGGGGCTGGGGCACCACTTCCTGCGGCACATCG
>JANQFT010000034.1 GCA_028277685.1 Phycisphaeraceae bacterium | reverse complement strand
CGCCATCGCCGGCACCGCGCCCCTAGGGTGGGGGCTTGAGGATGACGATGAGGTGGATGCGCTGGGCGACGCCACGTTCGCCGCCGCAGAAAAACACGGTGTGCCCATTTATGTTGAAACGCATCGCGCAACGATCACGCAGGATATCTGGCGCACCGTGCAGTTGATCAAGCGTCGTTCGGGCCTGCGGCTCAACGGTGATTTCTCTCACTGGTACACCGGTGGAGAAATGCCCTACGGCACACCGCAACGCAAGTGGGAATACGCTGCCCCGGCATTCGAACGCGTGCGCTTCATGCACGGCCGCATCGGCACGCCTGGTTGCATGCAGGTGGAAGTGGGTGGCAGTTTTGAAGAAGCGACATCGCGCGAATATGTTCAGCACTTCATGGAAATGTGGACGTTGAGCATGGTCGGTTTCTTCAAAGATGCCAAGCCTGGCGACGTGTTCATCTTTGCCCCGGAATTGCTGCAACCGGGCATCAACTATGCACGCACATTCCCGGATAGCGCAGGCAATCCGCGTGAGGAATCCGATCGCTGGGCGGACGCGTTGATCTACTGTGAATTGGCTAGAGCTTGTTTTGATCGCGCACAACAGCAGGCTGGCGGTTAGACTGCTGGCATGTCTTTCGACATGCCCACCGCTCCGGGCGGACATGCTGAATTGGTCATCGATGCGGCGCACCTGCAACGCGTGGTGCGCGATGGTATATGCCGGGCCAAGGTCAGTCTCGATATCGCCACCGCCGATTTCAAGGCCATGCTCGTGCCCGACCCGCTCAGCAAGGCGGCGCCATCCATCGTGCAGGTGCTTGGCCGTTTGGCCATGCGCGGCGTGGAAATTCGCCTGCTCCACGCAGGCGTACCCAGCGGCCCAGCGTTGAAACAACTGAAGCAGGGCGTGCCCGAAGGATTGACCATTCGACGTTGTCCACGCGTGCACACCAAGTGTGTGATTGTTGATTGCGCCGCAATGTACATCGGCAGTGCAAATCTGACCGGGGCAGGCCTGGGCGCGAAGGGCGATAGCAAACGTAACTTTGAAATGGGGGTATGGTGCGAAAGCCCTGTGATGATCGATGCTGCCCTTGAATCATTCAACGCCATCTGGGAAGGGCGGCACTGTGGCGACTGCGGTCGCCGTGAGGTCTGCCCCGTTCCCCTGGAAGAGCCGGAGCTGTGAACCATGAAAATCAAACCGGATGACTTTCGCATCACCCCCGGAAGTAAGGTGAACCTTGCCAAGCTGCCGACCGCGGCGGAGCAGAATATCAGCAAGCAGGATGGCCACGAGGCACTTCGACCAATGATCAAACGCCTGCGCGAACTGCAGGAAGTGCTTTACGCTCAGGGCAAGCACAAGGTGCTGGTCGTGTTTCAGGCCATGGACGCTGGCGGAAAGGATTCCACCATTCGTAACGTCATCGGTCCGCTCAACCCGCAAGGTGTACGCGTCACCAGTTTCAAAGCCCCCACCCCTGAAGAGTTGTCTCGCGATTACCTCTGGCGTATCCATCGCGAAACCCCGGGTAAGGGCATGATGCGTGTGTTCAACCGATCGCATTACGAAGACGTGTTGATCGTGCGCGTGAAGGAACTCGTACCGAGGAAGGTCTGGTCAAAACGTTACGAACAGATCAATCAGTTCGAAAGGTTGCTGTACGATGAAGGCACGACCATCGTGAAGTTCTTTCTGCACATCTCTAAGGATTACCAGAAGCAACGCCTGCAGCGTCGACTCGACAGGCCGGACAAACACTGGAAATTTAACCCCGATGACCTGGCTGAACGCGCACGCTGGAATGATTACCAGGTTGCTTTCGAAGATGCGATCAGTCAATGTTCCCCCAGGCATGCGCCGTGGTATGTGGTGCCGGCTGAACATCGCCCGTTCCGCAATTTGCTCGTGGCGCAGACGTTGATCGACACGTTGGAATCGCTGGATATGAAATACCCGGAGCCGACGTTTGATCCGGCGAAGATTACGATCGATTGATGGGGAAGGCGAGGCTTCTGCCGAGCCGCTTGCGATAGCTTGTTCGTATTCGCTTCGGCTCAGCGGGAGCTTCGCCCTCGCAGTTAAACTCACTCCACCATCGTTGCCTTGATGATCTTCGGCGGGTTGGCGGGCGTGCCTTCGGCGCGGTTGCTCAGTGGGGTGGCGGCGATTTTGTCGACGGTTTCAATGCCGTCGATCACCTTGCCGAATGCGGTGTATTCACCGTCGAGATGCTGGCAGTGATCGCGGCCGAGGCACACGAAGAACTGTGAGCCGGCTGAGTTGGGGTCGGCACTGCGGGCCATCGAGAGCACACCTTTGTGGTGTTCGCGATCATTGAATTCCGCGTCGACTGACCACCCGGGGCCGCCCATGCCGTTACCTTGGGGGCATCCGCCCTGAATCACAAAATTGGGAATGATGCGGTGGAACGTCAGGCCGTCGTAGAAGCCGGATTCGGTCAGTTTGGTGAAATTGGCTGCGTGCTTGGGGGCAACATCATCCCATAATTCCACGGTAAAGCTGCCTTCAGAGGTTTCCAGGTGGACTTGGGTGTAATCGCTCATCGTTGATCCAATCATAATTTGGGGTTTCTGCTGAAGGGGCATGTTACTCGGGCCAATGCACGCAAGTCCAGCCATTGGCGGTACGTATGCCTGTTTCCGGTATAAAGTGTGGTGGGGAATATGGGGCTAACCGTAAAAACATTAGGGAAAACTCTAGTATGGTGCTTGACTTTGACGATGCAATTATCATAATAAGTAACGTCTGGTTAACAGAGATTTGACCAGACCCTAAGCCGTCTGCGGGTTCGCCCGATGACGCCTGAAATTTGATCACCACCACCCCCCCTGGCCCCTCGGCTTCACTCTGCCGA
Source organism: Phycisphaeraceae bacterium (assembly GCA_028277685.1). Taxonomy (GTDB): domain Bacteria; phylum Planctomycetota; class Phycisphaerae; order Phycisphaerales; family Zrk34; genus JANQFT01. The sequence goes on along the minus strand of JANQFT010000034.1, from coordinate 4,360 downwards.
GGGGTTATTTTTTGTCACGCAGTTTCTCTGCACGTTCAAAGGTCCTATGTTAATGGTATGGAACGCAACACCATCACGACGGGCCGGCTCAAGCCCGGCATGAGCTTCAACGAAAAAGTCTGGACGCTCTGTTCACGCGTACCTGCGGGACAGGTGACCACCTACGGTGAGATTGCGCGCAAGCTCAACACGCGCGCGTTTCGCGCGGTGGGAGCGGCGCTGGGTCGCAATCCGCATGCACCGCATGTGCCTTGCCATCGCGTGGTCGGGTCGGATGGCAAACTCACGGGTTTCGCCGGTGGCTTGGACAAGAAGCGCCGACTCCTCCGCGATGAAGGTGTACCCATGCGCGGTGAACGCGTTGATTTGTCGGCCTGCCTCTGCTCCTTGTGATGCTATGATGCATCGCAGTGAGTGCCTCATCTAAAATTCCGGTTGAACTGCTTCACGCATTGCTGACCGCCAGGTCAGCCACCATGTCATATGCGCTTCGTCAATCACTTGGGATCGATGTCGCAGCAATAAATCATCAGTTCCAGTTGCTGCATGCGGCAGGGTGTGTGATCGAAACGCATCCCCAGCACGGTGTGCGATTGGTGGAAGCGGGCTTAGCGTGCTGGGCGGACTACATCGAACGGCGTCATGCGGGTTCTGTTGGCCAGCGCGCTTTGGTATATCGACAGACCGGCAGCACGCAAGTGTTAGCACGTCAGTTGATCGACGGCGCGGCTGATCCTTCGAAGTTGCACGGTACGATCGTAGTGGCTGATCAGCAATCTGCCGGCCGTGGCCGACTCGGTAGAAACTGGTGCAGTAAGCCCGGTGAATCATTATTGCTCACGGCCCTGGTCGATCGCCGAAACTACAGCGCGGATCACCTGATGCTGGCTTCATGCCATGCTGTGGCTAGTGCGGTTGAGCAAGTGACAGGCAGCGATGTTCAAGTACGTTGGCCAAACGACATCCTGCTGAACGATAGAAAGCTGGCTGGCATCTTATTGGAGGTGGTGGGGGAAACAGCCCTTGTGGGCATCGGGCTGAACGTCAAGGGCGATGTGCAGGTGATCACGCAACAGGCCAACATGCCTGCGACATCGCTCACTTCACACGGCTGCATGGTCGATCGTCTTACCGTCTTAGACCATGTATGCAATTGTTTGGCGAAGGCGCTTTATCATACCAGTTCGACGGACTTGGCCAACGCGTGGCGTCGACGTTCAATCCTGTTGCAGCAACGTCTGACGGTATCGAGTGATGGTAAGCGACTGACCGGGCGCGTGCTCGATGTCGATCCTGAACATGGTTTGCTCCTTCAGGTGGAGCATGGCCCGGTGGCCACCTTACCGGCCGCAACCACCAGTTTGATTCACGAAGAGAATCATTATCCCTTGAACCTCGTGCCCCGCAGTTGACCATCGTCGCCACGACTTCCATAATCCACCCATGCCACCACGAACTTACGATTGTACCGATACGACGCAACTGAGTGATGCCGTTGAGCATGCCGCTGAGGTGCTGCGCGCCGGCGGATTGGTTGTCTTTCCCACAGAGACGGTGTACGGCGTGGGAGCAACCGTCGCCAGCGAACAAGGCATGCAACGCTTGCGCGCGTTGAAAGATCGGCCGGCCGACAAACCGTTCTCCGTTCATATGCCCAACGTGGACGCGATCGGTCGCTACGTTGATCTGGCGAGTCAGCCCGCACTAAAACGACTCGCATCAAAAACCATGCCCGGTCCCGTGACCTACGTTGCCGAAGCGCCAGATGACGTGATCGACACGAAGCTTGCCGAAATGGGTCTGCCTGCCGATGCGCGGACGTTGCTGTTTTACCAGAACACCATCGGCCTGCGCTGCCCGGAACACCCCGTTGCGGAAGCACTGCTCGCAGCCGTGTCGATGCCCGTGGTTGCCAGCAGTGCCAATCCTGCCGGTGAACGTGAACCGCACGATGCCCAGGCATCCGCAAAATCTCTCGGCGATGCGGCGGACGTGATCCTGGATGGCGGCGCGTGCCGTTACCGTGAGCCATCGAGCGTGGTGCGCGTGAGCGGCAGCACCATCGAGATGCTCCGCCAGGGCGTGTACGACCTGCGATACCTGAACAAACTGCTCAAACGCTCGATCCTGTTCGTATGCAGCGGCAACACCTGCCGTTCGCCCATGGCGGAGATGATCGCCTGTTCTGCCGTGGCGCAGCGATTAGGGGGTGAGCCTGCTGATCTGAAGCAGGCTGGGTTCGAAGTGTCTTCTGCCGGTGTGTTTGCTGCTGCCGGATCACACGCCACTCCCGAAGCGGTGGCCGCGGTGGAAGCACTGGGCATCGTGCCGGCGCCGCATCGATCGCGCCCATTGGACCTGGCCATGTTGCAGGATGCGGAAGTGGTATACTGCATGACCGAAAGCCATCGACGTGCGGTGCTGGCCATGTTGCCTGCCGCCGCCGATCGCACCATGCTGCTGGATCAGCGTGGTGATATTGAAGATCCCATCGGCGCCAGTGCGGCTGAATACCTGCGTTGTGCCCGTCAGATTCAACAGGCGATAGACGCGCGGCTCGATGCGTTGAACATTTCGTCTGCCGACCCCGTGAAGGAGTAGTGCTTCGTGAAGATTGCTGTCAGTGCCGATCACCGAGGAAAGAAGGTTCACGAGATGTTGCTGGGTTTCGTTCAGGAACTCGGCCATGGCGTGGTCGAAGCACGCTCTTGCGATGCGAACAGTTGTGATTATCCGGATATGGCCTTTGACGCTTGTGGTAAAGTGTCCACTGGTGTGGCGGATCGTGCCATTTTGGTCTGCGGCTCGGGCCTTGGTATGTCGATTGCCGCCAACAAAGTCAAAGGGGTGCGTGCGGCGCTGGTGCATGATGATATCGGGGCTGAGCTTTCACGCAGTCACAACAACGCCAACGTGCTGTGCCTTTCGGCCGACATGTTGGGCGAGAAACTCATTCAGGACATCGTGAAGATCTGGCTGACCACCGATTTCGAAGGCGGTCGACATCAACGCCGGGTGAATAAGATCATGGCCATCGAAGCTGGTCAGGATCCCACCACCATTGCCGAGTAAACCCATGACCGGTGAGCAGTTTGTCTGCGAACCGCTGACCCCCGCCCCGGGAAGTTTTGATCGCACGGGGATGGCCCGGGGTGAACCCGGCTTACCCGCGCGCTTCACCTGGCGAGATAAGGAACACGTCGTGGAAGACGTGCTGGAAGTCTGGAAAACGTCTACCGCCGAGCGCGGTGGAGGCGAAGTCTACCTGCGCCGCCACTGGTGGAAGTTGTGCACCCACCGCGGTCAAACCATGACCATCTATTGCGATCGTCAGAAGAAAGGCCGCAACAACAAATCACGCTGGTGGGTGTATACGATTGAAAATGATGCCCAAAGAACAAGTTAACCGCACAGACGCTAAGAAATAACGGTTACGTTCCTTCTCTGACTCTGCAGTTTATCCGTCGATCCGGTGAGTTAAGTCAACGTCGCCTCGCGCCGCAGTTGGCCACAAGCGGCGGAAATGTCGCGCCCGCGACTGGCGCGGATGTGCGTGTTCACGTGGGCCTTGCGTAACACCGATTGAAACTTCTGTACATCTTCATCGGTGGGGCGTTGGTACGGCAGGCTCGGCACTTCGTTGTAGCGAATCAAGTTCACGTTGGAGCGAAGTTGCTGTGCGACCTCGGCCAGTTGTTTTGCGTGCTGTGGGCGATCGTTCACACCGTGCAGCAGGATGTATTCCAGCGTTACCTCGCGGCCGGTTTTCTCAAAAAAGTAGCGACCCGCTTCCACGATGCGATCAATCGAAGTGTGTTCCGCCCAGGGAATGAGCTCCTGCCTTAGGCTATCTGTCGGTGCATGCAGGCTGATCGCCAACGTGATCGACAAACCGAGTTCCGCCAGACGTCGCATCTGCGCTGGCACACCGACCGTGCTGACGGTGATGCGCCGGGCCGACAGGTTGAACCCCCATTCCGCCGTGAGCAGATGCAGTGCCTTGGCTGTTGCGTTGAAGTTGGCCAATGGCTCGCCCATGCCCATGAAGACGATGTTTGAAATGGCGGAGTGCGGTATGCGGAGTGCGGAGTGAGGTGATGCCGCCTTGTCTTCTGATTCTGCACTCCGCATTCCGCATTCTGCATTCAACCAAAACACCTGTTCCACCACTTGCCCTGCGGTGAGGTTGCTTTCCAGCCCCCCCAGTCCCGAGGCGCAGAACCGACACCCCACGGGGCAACCCACCTGCGTGCTGATGCACGCGGTGCGGCGCGGTTTGCCGCTCTCATGAGATTCTGCGGGAATCATGACGCATTCGGAAGTTGGAAGTGAGAAGTCGGAAGTGGGAAGTCGCACATCG
>JANQFT010000580.1 GCA_028277685.1 Phycisphaeraceae bacterium | reverse complement strand
AAGGAAATCCTTGAAGCATACGGCTTCGTCACCCCCAAGGGTTCAGTCGCCACCACCGCCGAGCAGGCCGGCAGCATTGCCGAACAACTCGGCTTCCCGGTCGTGATGAAAATCTGGTCGCCCGACATCATCCACAAGTCCGACGTCGGCGGGGTGAAGGTCGGCCTGCACACCCGGCAGGAAGTGATGGATGCGTTCGACCTGATGATGTACCGCATCCCGCAGAAGATGCCCGAGGCGTCGATCCTCGGGGTGCTCGTCCAGGAAATGTGCAAGCAGGGCCAGGAAGTCATCCTCGGCATGAACCGCGACCCGCGCTTCGGCCCCCTGATGATGTTCGGCATGGGCGGCATCTTCGTGGAAGTGCTGAAAGACGTGGCGTTCCACCTCGCACCATTGACCAGTAGCGAAGCCCGGCAGATGCTTTCCAGCACCAAAACCTACAAAATGCTGCAAGGGGTTCGTGGGCAGGAAGGCGTGGACCTCGACGTGATCGCCGAAGCCTTGCAACGCCTCAGCCAGTTGGTGACCGAGTTCCCGCAGATTCAGGAAATGGATATCAACCCGTTCGTCGTCGGCCCGCCCGGTACCACACCGATCGCCGTTGACGCACGCATCAGCGTTGAGGAGGCGTGAGTTCGTTGACTGGTTAACTCGTTAACTCGTTAATTCGTTAACTGGTTAACTCGAGGAGCCTTTGGAATGGCGGGTGGGTTTGAAGAGCTTGAGGTTTATCAGGCGGCACGTTTGCTGAGGAAACGCGTGTATCGGTTGACCTCTCGACTGCCGGAGGATGAGAAGTTTAATCTGGTATCACAGATGCGGCGAGCAGCCGTATCGATGACGAATAACATAGCTGAAGGACATGGCAGCCGCAGTTGGAAACACAACGTAAGTTACCTGTACCGATCACGCGGCAGCGTGTGTGAACTCCAGGATGACTTCAATATCTGCGAAGACGAGAACTACTTCCTTCCAGATCACTTGAACAACATCCGTAACGACACCGAACGCGTCCTCCAACTCATCAACGGCTACATCCGCTACCTCAAGCAACGACAGGATGCCACGAATTAACGAATTAACCAGTTAACGAATTAACGAATCAACCAGTTAACGAATCAACGAATCAACGAGTTAACGAAAATGACCGATTTCGACTGGCAAGAAGCATATCGCGACCGCATTGGCTCTGCAGGACAGGCGATCAAACTGATCAAGCCTGGCAACACGATTTTCATCGGCACCGGCTGCGGTGCGCCGCAGCACCTGGTGAAGTCGCTGGTTGCATACGGCGATCATCTGGCTGACTGTGACATTGTGCACCTGCTGACCAAGGGCGATGCTTCCTACACGGACCCGAAGTACAAAGATAAGTTCCGCATGAACACGTTCTTCATTGGCGAGAACGTGCGCGAGCAGGTGAACAAGGGCTGGGGCGATTATACGCCGATCTTCCTGTCTGAGATTCCTGCTGAATTTGAAGAAGGCCGCATCCCCATCGACGTGGCGCTGATCATGGTCAGCCCGCCCGATCACAATGGTCTGTGCAGTCTGGGGGTGTCGGTCGACATCGTTCGTGCCGCGGCGACGAATGCGAAGTTTGTGGTGGCGCAGGTGAATGCCAACATGCCGCGCACGCTGGGCGACGCGTTCATCCACGTGAACAACGTGGACATGCTGGTGCCGAAGGATGAGCCCCTGTTCGAACTGCCGCCGCCGGCCCTCGACGAACGCATTCGCAAGATCGGCCAGAATGTCGCCCGCCTCGTCGAAGACGGCTGCACCATTGAATTCGGCATCGGCCAAATTCCCCGCGCCACCGCGGAGTTCCTGCACGAAAAGAAAGACCTTGGCGTTCACACGGAAATGCTGAGCGACTGGGTGATGGAACTGGTCGATTGCGGTGCGGTGAACTGTAAAAAGAAAACGATTAACCGTGGCCGCATCACGGCCAGCTTCGCCATGGGATCGAAGAAACTTTACGACTACATCGACAACAACCCGCTGTTTGAGTTCCATCCCACCGAATACGTGAACGACCCGCACATCATTGACCAGCACGAAAAGATGTGCGCGATCAACGTCGGGCTGGAGGTCGATCTCACCGGCCAGGTTTGCGCCGATTCCCTTGGCAATACCTTCTACAGTGGCTTCGGGGGACAGGTCGACTTCATCCGTGGTGCGGCCCGCAGTCGTGGTGGCAAGGCAATCATTGCCGTGCCTTCAACCGCCAAGAAGGAAAGCGTCAGCCGCATCGTCGCCCACCTGAGCGATGGGGCAGGTGTCGTCACCACTCGTGCCGATGTGCATTACGTCGTCACCGAATACGGCATTGCCTACCTGCACGGCAAGAGCATCCGCGAACGCGCGATCGCACTCATCAGCATCGCCCATCCCAAGTTCCGTAAGGACCTGGTCCAGCAAGCAAAAACCCGCGGCCTGATTCTCGAAGATCAGATCGAAACCGCATTCGGCGAAGTGCAATATCCCGAAGCCGTCGAACGCTACGAAACCCTGCGCGACGGCACGGAAATCTTCTTCCGTCCGGTGAAACCCACCGACGAAGAAGCGCTTTCGGAAATGCTCTACTCACTCAGCAGCGATTCCCTGCACTCACGATTCTTCACCCACACCATGACCTTCCCGCGCCGCAACGTGCAACAACTGACCAACATCGACTACGAGCAGAACCTCGCCATCGTCGGCGTCGTGCCCGGACCCGCCGGGGAAGAACAGATCGTGGCCATCACCCAGTACTTCGCCGATCCAAAAACCCAGGCCGCGGAAGTCGCGTTCATCGTGCAGGATGAATGGCAACTCAAGGGCATGGGAACGTTCCTGTTGAAGTACATCAGCCAGGTCGCCGCCCGCCACGGCGTGAAGAAGTTCTTCGCCAAGGTGCTGCCGGAGAACAAACCCATGTTGGCTGTATTCCACAACAGTGGCTACCCGGTCAAGACCGAGTTCGACGGCGAAGCGTACAGCATTGAATACGCCCTGACTTCAGAAGACGAAGAAGATTGACCGCACCCGAAACGAGTGGGCAGATTCCTTCGGGGTCGGTTTCTTTCCAGGGTGCCACACAGCGCGTAGCGCGTATGGTGGGTCGAGCGACTTGTCCGTCGTAGCCTTGGCGAAGACGGAAGCGCGTAGGGTGGGTCAAGCGCAGCGGACCCACCAGGATGAAATCTCGACGCGGATAAAGTGGGTTACGCTCGATGACTCGCTAACCCACCCTACCTTACTGGTGTGCGGGATTTCGTTAAACACAATGCTTCAGGCCAGCACATAGCACCCTGAAGGGAGGCTATGTGGCACCCGGCAGAGGCGCAGTGAAGAGTAGACAGGATGAACAGGATGAACGGGATGGTTGAATCAGAATGATCCTGCCCATCCTGTCTACTCCCCTTCTTCACCGGCACCCGGCCTCTTCTTCGAAGATTTTCAAGTATTTGCCAAACATTGCGCACGAACGTGACCTGTTTGAAAAGGTTGCGGAATATCGGCGATTTCTGGCCAGGAAGGCC
>JANQFT010000575.1 GCA_028277685.1 Phycisphaeraceae bacterium | reverse complement strand
GAAGCGCCCCGCGCTAACGGCTGTACGGTCACATCGACAGACGGCAAAGGCGTGTGCGGTACCGCTGTCCGTGCTGTGGGAACGTCAACGTCACCGAGTACGAACGTCGCGACCGGCTGCCGTTGGATCGCCCTGGCGAGGGGGTGCTTCCGGGGATGGCGAATGAGGATGTAGCTGAGTCCCTATGCCTGCAATGCAGGTTTGTGTGTGCCGTCGTCATCGTTGGCCATTGGCCGGAAATCTGGGATCAGGGGTCGGCCTGGGTTCCCCCCAACCACGGGAATGGACCCGACGCGGGCTGGGGCCGCGAAGCGGGCCAGCCGCGTCGGTCGGAAGACGGGGTGGAAGATGACTGACCACCGCCCCACTACTCAAACACCCCCCTTGACTAAGAGGGGGTGTTTCACACCAACCACAATCTCAGAAGTAAATGAACCAGTTGATAAAAATGATTCTATTGTCTTCCATCTGGATTACCTGAAACTTACCGTGTTTGCTGAGTTGGAGCAGGTGCAACAAGCTGTAGAGTCTGGGCTGTTCGATCCGGCACATGTCGAGTATGGACCGTGGGAGGATGATGGACCGGGCAAACGGTGGAAGCAGATACTACGCAACGTCGGCCCTACGGCGATCCTTGTTCCCAAATACGTGAGTGCGGGGTTCTGCCAAGTCGAACTGAAAGGCGAAGCGTGCGCCAAGTTCTCGTCTGAACAACTGCAAGGACTAATGCAATACCTGACGGACAGCGAATACCGTTGGCATAGTTCCCGCGTTGATCTTGCGTTTGATCATGTGGCATTCAGCCCCCACATGATTCGTGATGCGATCGAGCGACGAGATTTCAATTCACGTTGCCTGCGGTATGAGGATCGAGACTGGAATGAGAACCACGAGGGCACCACTGCGTACTTGGGCCAGCGCCGGGGCAGGAAAGACCGCAAGCTCCGGGTGTATGACAAGCGTGGCTACAACCGATGCGAAGCTGAGTTCATGGGACATTGGGCGCGAACTGCGGTGCGTCACTTGGCATCTACTTCGGTTGCGGAATGGCCAGCGATGGCTTTGTCGTTGATTCGGGGCATGGTTGATTTCGTAGACAGTTCTGCGAATGAACGCATCGAGCGATGCGCTCTGCTGCCGTGGTGGTCGGACTTCGTGGGCGATGTAGACAAGATCAGGCAGCTTGACGATGAGGACCGGCGTAAGCACGACGAGGATATCGCGCGTGACACGGTCGCCGAAGCGGATCGACGCATCACACGAACGGCACGACAACTGTTACCCATCGCAGAAGCGTTGGGCGTGAAGTTTCTGTATGACCGATTGAATCATCACGGTGCAAAAAGATTACGCCCGGAAGATGAGCAATTCATCGTTGATCTTCGTCGTGCGGGTCAAGTGGCGTTCGCCAACCTTCCAAGCGGCGAGATAGATTTCACACCGTTCTAATCCGGAATTGTCTGGCGCGGTGAGTGATGAGTTGATACATTGAGTCAGGAAGTCTTGGCAATGACCCTAGCGTGGTCATGATCGAAGCCTGCATTCTCTACGTCGGTCTCGATGCGTTGCAGCAGGTCCTTGTCGGTCGTGCCAGTCAGGACGATGATCAGAAGCATACCCCATTTGCGGTACTGAGTGATCTGGCCAGATAAGCGTTGGTACTTGGCGGTCTGGCCCATGTTGTTCTTGAGTTCGATGATGACTTTGTCTTCGATGACAATGTCTGCGTTCGTGCGATCACGTGCATATTGCTGCGTGATCTTGAAATCGGGTAGGTGTTCCCGCATGTAGGCGGCCAACGAGCGCTCGTAGTCCTTTTCCGTCTTGAGGGATCCGGGCTCCCACTGGTCCACCAGATTGGCGACCGTACCCACGGCGTTCCATGCGTGAAACTTGAGTTTGTTCAGTATCCCCATCGGTACATCCCCATAGCAGGCCGGAAAGGTCAGTCCATGATACAAGCAATAGGGTACATCCGCCGCAGCACGGACCGCCAAGAGGAATCTCTCGATCAGCAACGGGCCAAGCTCGAAGCGTATGCCAAGCAACGTGGATGGGAGCTCACGCACGTCTACAGTGATGATGCAATTACCGGTAGCGATATGATGCGCCCCGGCCTGCGTCAGCTCATCGAAGATGCACAGCGCCGCGATGATGTTGGGGTCGTTCTGACCTGGGACCGTAACCGACTGGCACGACCGAAAGACCCGGTGGACGGTTTGCTCCTTGAACGCGAGCTGTTGTCCGCGGGTAAGCAAGTCATCTATGCCGCGACCGGACAACAGGCGGACAAGTCCTTCGCTTCGGGATTGATCAGTTACGTGGAGCACTACCAGAACGGTGACTATCTGCGGAAGCTGAGCCGAGACACGGTACGGGGAATCATCAGTCGAGTTGAGCGTGGCCTTTGGCCGGGCGGACCGATCCCATTCGGATATGACCGGCTCATCCTTGATGGCGACACGCCCAAGCGCATCATTCGCGATCTGGAGGACGGAAGCCAAGCCATCCTTGATCCGGATACCTTTGAAGTGGTTGAGCAACTACCCAAGGGACGTCGCCACAAAAAGCAAGATCACGAAACCTGCACGCTGATACCCTCAGACCCGGCTCGTGTCCGTGCGGTACAGAAGCTATTTGCGGACTATTCGGCAGGCAAACCAATGCGTATTGTCCGTGATGCAATCAATGCATCGGGTTTCCGTACATCACGTGGCAGCATGTTCAGTGCCGCGACCTTGTTCCCACTGCTGGAGAACCCCGCCTACCTTGGCCGGTGTGTCTATAACCGCCGCACGTTGAGCAAGTGGCATCGACTCAAGAATGGCCAGAGCGTCGAACGGCAAGATGAGGATGTCGAGAAGCGTCCGGAGGATGATTGGATCGTCGCTGAGAATGCTTGGCCTGCTCTGGTCGATGAGGATACCTGGGCCAGTGTTCAGCAACGCCGCAAGGACTCTCGCAACACGCACCAGAAAACTTCTGGATCATGCATCCGATCAAACTACCTGCTCACGGGCCTGATGTTCTGTGGCGTCTGTGGTGGCAAGCTAACAGGTCAGACGATCAAGAGCGGCAAAGGTTACCGTACGCGGTATTACGTCTGCTGCACTCACCATAACGGCCAGCATGAACGATGCCCCAAACGCTACACGGTTCCCGCCAAGGTGGTTGAAGATCACATCACAACCACGATCCTGCGCGACCTGGCTGCACTACGCGACGATGACAAGCTACACGAGTACATTCAACAGGAAGTGCGTCGCGTGCATGGCAGCGGACGCGATGCGTTCGAGCAACTGCAAAGAAGATTGGCCGAACTCGATCAGAAGCTAGCCAAGGTTCGCGATCACCTCACATCTCTTGATACTGAAACTGCCGAGACACTTGGGCTCTACAGCGAAGCACAGCTTCTGGCTGAAAAGCATCGCGAAGTGGAAGCCGAACTTGCAAAGCATGAAGACGTGGGCAAGCTGCTGCCGGATGCGGACGAACTGCGGCGTCGGGCTGCTGCGGTGTTCGATCGGCTGGAATCCGCCCTATCAGGGGGGGAGGTAGAAGAGAAGCGGGAACTGATCGGCTACTTCGTCCAAAAGATAAAGGCTGATCCAGACCAAGGTAAGGTCCAAATCAGCCTCTATCCGGCTTTGTTTAGCCGCGTAGTAGCGGGGGTAGGATTCGAACCTACGACCTCCGGGTTATGAGCCCGACGAGCTACCAGGCTGCTCTACCCCGCATCAGGGTAAGCGGGAGATTGTAAACGATTGATGAGCGGTGTCAAATCCATTCAGGCCATGACTTACGAGAGAACGCGGTGAAGATGGTACATGCGATATGGCTTGTCGTGTTGCGTTTGGTGTTTGAAGAGCTTGGACTAGCCAGAGATCACTTTGCTGTCGGCAAGGTCGTACTCGGCCATGATGTACGGGTTCTCAGGATTATAGGCGGTAAGCGGTGTGGGTGTTTCGCAGTAGCCCACGGGCCTGCGATTGGTGCCTGACACTTCGAGCATGGAATCACCCAAATCCTCGCGGCAATCGGCAAGGGCAGCCTGCAGGCGTGCGACTACCTCAGGGTTCTGGTCGGCTACGTTCTGCGTTTCGCCGATGTCATTTTTCAGGTCATACAGTTCGAATATCTTTTCATCCTGCTTGGCCACATGCAGTTTCCAACGTGCGTCGCGTACCGCTTCGAGCTTATCCATATAGTAGTAGAAGAAATACTCGTAATCCGACCTGAACTCTTGCGGCTGCGCGAGCAATTCACCGATGTCCCTGCCGTCGATTCGATTCGTGGGTTTCTTGGGCGTGTCGATCAGGTTGCACAGCGTGGGCAGAAAATCCATCGCGGTGCACAACTGATCTGAAACCGCACCGACCGGGATCTTCTTTGGATAATGCATCAGGCAGGGAACACGAATGCCCCCTTCCC
>JANQFT010000540.1 GCA_028277685.1 Phycisphaeraceae bacterium | reverse complement strand
GCAGCCACATCACAATCCCCAGCAGAATGATGTGCACCGTCGCGGCGGCCCAAGGCCCGATGCAACCCCAATGCGGATACCATTGCAGACTGTAATATCCGCCAAAGAGCACAATCACGATGGAAGACGCCACGAGGATGAGTGCAGGCACCAGGTTGTCACCCGCGCCGCGCAGGGCGAAGCTGTGCACAATGCTGAGCGCATCAAAGATCTGGAACACGGCGCAAAGCAGCAGCAGGCGCGAGGCCCAGTCGATCACCTCTGGATCGTCAGTGAGCAATCGACTCATCGGTTCTCCGAAAAGCCAGTAGGTGATGCCGATCGCACCCATGTAGACCATGGCGAACAGCGTGGCCCAGCGCACAATGGTGCGCGCGAGCGGTTTGCGGCCTTGCCCGATCGCTTTACCCACCGCGGCGCTGGCCGCCACACCCAGACCAATCGCCGGGAAGAACGCCAGGTGCAGGTAGCGCACCGCCACGTTGTTCGCCGCCTGTTGCACAGGGTCGAAGGTCACTTCGCCATCTTCACTGACGGTGCGACCGATCAACAGCAGACTGAAAATGGTCCAGGTGAGAATGTCGGCGGTGTGCTGCAGACCGGCGGGCATGCCGGTGCGCACGATGCGCCATAGCCGCATGATGCTCGGTCGCCAGGTTTGCAGGGTGGCGAAGTCGTTGGCAAAGCGCGGGTGGGCCATCCAAAGCAGCAACACCAATACGGTCGTGCTGCCGCCGATCACAGTGCCCCAGGCTGCGCCGGCAATACCGAGTTCAGGGAAGCCCCAGTTACCAAAAATCAGCGCATAATTGGCCACGATGTTCGTCACGTTGCCGATCACCGCCGCGACGAGTCCGACCGCTGGTTTGTGCACACCGTTAAAAAAGTTACTGAGCGCCCCCGCCGCCAGGGCCGGCCCCACACCGATGAACATGATGCGCGCGTAGATGATTTCCATCTCCCGCACGGCCGACTCATGCCCCACCCAATTGAAGAACCAAGGCACCACCAAAATCACGGGCAGCACGATCAACCCCAGCGCAAAACTGATGTACACGCCCTGCCACCCATACGCCCCACACTCACGCGGCTGATTGCGCCCCAACGATTGTGACACAAACGTATTCACCATGCTTAACATGCCCGCACCGAAGCTGATGAAACAGAACACGACAATGCCCGCGGGAAGTACCGCCGCCGTGGCATCAGTGCCGAGCTGCGCCACCATGGCAAAGTCGATGAATTGCATCAGCGTATGCGACAACATCGACGCGATGATCGGCAACGCCAGCATCAACAGGCGCACAGGAACCTGTTTGCCGGTGGGTAAGGGGTCTTCCGGAGGCGCGATGGTGGGTTCGATGTCGGTGGCGATTTCAGTCATGGGTTGGGTAGTGTAGCAGAGCGAGGCACGTGACATAGCCCACGCATGGCGACCCAAAGCCCACGCATGGCCATGCGTGGGCTTTGGGGATAGGATTCAGAGAGTAACCTTTCATAAAGGGGTGGTTCGATGGCACAGCCTTGGAATGGATGGTATCACGCGATCTGCACGACCTACGGCGCATGGTTGCGAGGCGATGAACGTGGGTGGCGTGCGAGGCACCATCGTGAGCATGTGGAGGGTGATTACAAACAACCGCCGCCGACCGGCCAATATGAGGCTGTGTATCGTGAATCGCTTCGATTGATGAGCAAGCAACCGGTCACAATTGACACCCCTGCACGCGAGATCTCGCAAGAGAGATGATGACCCGGCTGTCAGAGCTGGGAGTAGAAGTGGGAAGGCTTTGCGTTGGGGGATGCCACTTTCATGTGTTGCTGCGGATTCAAAGCCCACGCTTGGCCAAGCGTGGGCTTTGTGATGCGAATGCTTTGACGGATGGGCGAAACCCGTTGCCGCGTCATGTGATTGGTATGGCGAAGAAGCATGTATCGCACGTCCTCCGGGAGAAGAATATGAAAGCGCCGGGCGTATTGTGGGCGAAGCGCGGCAAGGTGATTCTTGTGCAGAACGAAAAACACTATCTGTGGTTGCGGGATTCGTATCTCCCGGAGCACGCGCGAGAAGGCGCGGTGGTATTGCCATGAGCAACGCGCATAACAAAGCCCACGCATGGCCATGCGTGGGCTTTGGGGTGACTCAATACATTTCAAAGAACTACACCGCAGCTTCAGCGGCCATTTGTTCGGCTTTGGTTTTCGCATCGTCCAGCGTGCCGACGTACATGAAGGCGCTTTCGGGCAGGTCGTCGCCTTCGCCATCGCACAGGCGCTTGAAGGAATCGATGGTGTCTTTCAGCGACGTGTAGATACCCGGCATGCCGGTGAACTGTTCGGCCACGAAGAACGGTTGACTGAGGAAGCGCTCGATCTTACGGGCGCGGGCCACGATCTGTTTATCCTCTTCACTCAGTTCATCGACGCCGAGGATGGCGATGATGTCCTGCAGGTCGCGGTAGCGCTGGAGGATCTGCTGTACGCGGCGGGACACATCGTAGTGTTCCTCACCGAGGATGCCGGGGTCGAGGATGTTGGACGTGGACGCCAGCGGATCGACCGCGGGGTAGATGCCTTTCTCGGAAATGCCACGACTGAGCACAACGAACGCATCCAGGTGGCTGAACGCCGTGGCAGGCGCAGGGTCGGTCAGGTCGTCTGCGGGCACGTAGATGGCCTGCACGGACGTGATCGCGCCCTTTTCGGTGGACGTGATGCGTTCCTGCAGTTCGCCCATTTCCGTGCTGAGCGTGGGCTGGTAACCCACCGCGCTGGGCATACGACCAAGCAACGCCGACACTTCCGAGCCGGCCTGCGTGAAGCGGAA
>JANQFT010000513.1 GCA_028277685.1 Phycisphaeraceae bacterium | reverse complement strand
TTCTTGTATGCCGCATCTTCTTCCTGGATGCGGCCGGAGTCGGTCATCACCAGTTCGGCCAGCTCGCACGTGGGTGCCGTACCCAGGATGTGCCCGGAGTAACCCTGGCTGACCAGCTTCGGAACCAACCCCACGTGATCAAGGTGGGCGTGCGTGAGCAGCACCACATCGAGTTCAGCCGGCGTATAGGCGAACGGCTCCCAGTTGCGGCCGAGGAACTTGCGCTCCTGAAACATGCCGCAATCGATGAGCATGCGCAGTCCGCCTGCCTCCAACAGATACGATGATCCGGTCACCTGCCGATTCGCACCACAGAACGTCAACTTCATCTGCGAACTCCACCTGAAGGTTAGCGTGAAGTACGCAGATTACGGGGATTCGGCGTCGATGGGAAATGCCGTGTCGTCCGAAGTCTCGCGGGTGTCACCTGATGGCGACTGCAGGTCGATGGCTTTGGCCACGCGATCTTGTCGCCACGTCCACCCGCGCCAGTTGGCGAGGTCTTCTTTCAGCTGCGCCTGATGTTTCTGCGTGGCCACATAGGCTTTGTAGTAAACCGTATTTGATGGGTGGATATCCTGTTTGATGAACCACTTGAGTGCGGGCAGACTTTCAAAGCCGAGGCTCTCCAGATAATCCACATCAAGCGGCACTTCACCCGTCCCCAGTTCCTTGCAATGTCGCACGTTGAAGTGGGCGATCATGCCATCGAAGTTGGCAAAACTGCACGCGTAAACCACCGTCAGCGCGGTCACCGTGTTCACCCGCACCAGCCAGGCGTTGGATCGCCGGGTGATGATGCGAACGAGCGTCCATACCAACGCCAGCGCGACCACGCCCATCCAGATCGCCGCTGCGATCCGCCAGCGGCTGAGGGCAAACACATCAATGTAGAGATCCAATCGGCGCAGCGACGACACCACCAGCCACACGTTCAGCAGCAACCACAGATACACCAGTCGCCTTGCCCACACCGAGCGGTCGGCCGGTCCCGCGGGCTTGAACGCCACCAGTACGAAGGCGCCTGCCAGCAGGGCTGTGAACAGCAACCAGTACGCGCCGTGCTGGGCGTACTGCGCGTAGGTCACGCCTTCGGGCAGTTGGAATTCGCCCCACACTTTCCACAGGTACAACAGGTCGAGCATGATCTGCGCCAGAAACACCGCGTTGAACAGCAGCAGGCAGCGCACAACCATTGGCCCATCGAACACCTTGGAAACAGTACCCGGTGGCGGTGGGGGAATGGTTTCCACCGCCGCGCCTTTCGGCACGACGCGCGAACTGCCAATCTTGGTTTCTCGGCGCCGATAAACCCGCACCCGAAGCAAGGCCCATGTGCTGAATCCCGCGAGCAGCCAGATGCCGATGCGCGCCGGGCTGATGTACTGGCTGATGTCGCTGATCACGTCTTCCGCCAGTTCCGCCAGCCACGTCCACGCCCGGTCCAGCCAGTTGGTGATCACCGGATTCGCCCGGGCCAACAGGATGACGAACATGATGGTGAGCAGCAGCGGCAGCACCCACAAACTGATGCGCCACGCCAGCCGCGTTG
>JANQFT010000495.1 GCA_028277685.1 Phycisphaeraceae bacterium | reverse complement strand
GGCACTTCGTCATCCGGCCCGGCATCCATCATGGGAATGCTGCCCGAAAAATCGGTCCCGCCGATGAACAGATATTTTCCTGCATCGTCATCGCGCCCGATCACAATGCGCCCAAGCCACTCCATCCATCCGGTGGTGAACACCGGTCGGCCCGCATCCAACTCCGCGTCGATCCGGGCAATCGCTTCGGTATGATCCGTGTCGAGTGACCACTCACCGGCAAATCCCATGGTGTCACACGCCTTGGCGAACTCATCGACATCCGTGACCGATTCCATGTCCTGTGCCCAGCGTCGCTCAAAGCCCAGACGGAACGCTGCGCCTGATGCGACGGCTACCTCAAACGACAGCACGCCCGGCCGCAGCATGTTCATCATGCAGGATAGATTGCCCACGATCCGACATCGCGCCGCGGCGTCTCCTTCGTGACGAATCGTCTCGCCTTGCTCATTGACCCGCCGCACGGTGTAGGGGTAACGCGGAATCGGATGCAAGTAAATGTGCTGTTTGGTGCGCTCAACTTTGACTTGAGCAAAGCGGTCGTCCAATGGTGTGCTATCGCCGTCCAACTCAATGCCCAGCATGGCACCGGTTTCACGCATCAACTCTTTCCAGTTGGTGAAACCGTAGTCCATCGCGAGGGCGAACTGCACCATCGACAGGTTGATGGTGCTGTCGAACACCGCATCATCAGGTTTGCCCTGAAGATGATGCAGATGCCTGAGCACATCGCAGCAAACCGGATCGCGCTGCTGATACGATTTCAGCAGGGCCTTGGCTTCCTTACGCAGGTGCTCGATGTTCGGGGGATAAGGTAACGTGCGAGGCATGGTGAATCTCCTTCGACGCGCCCGTTGCTGCTATCCAGGCAGAAAGAGATTATTTACGGACTGCAGGTTGGAGCGGGGATGGGCTAAGCCCTTTTGGCAGCAATCAAGGCGTTCCCGAACACCGAAACATCTTGTACCCGAATATCCATGAACATGTCAATCAGAATCTCATGCTCAGCCGTGGCTCGACACGCTAACTGCACGCTACCATGTGACTCGAACAAGGGGGATCGTCTCCCGCGGGTAACGTCATCTCTGGTGTGAGGAACCAGCATGAGCGCCGATCTGCAAGCCGTGGCCAATCAACTGACCGACCTGTGCAAACAGGGCAAGTTCCGTGAGGCGCTGGATGCGCTTTATGATGAGAACATCCACTGCTCCGAACCCGCCGAGTTCCCCGGCATGCCGCGGGTGACTGAAGGGCTTGCCGCTGCGCAAGCGGGTGATGATTGGTGGATGGAGAACCACGAGATACACAGTTTCGAAGTCAAAGGGCCATTTCTTCATTTGTCGGATCGCTTCGCCGTGACCATGAATCTGGACGTCACCGCCAAGGGTGGTCCCAAGGCCGGCGAACGCATGCAGATGGAAGAGATCTGCCTGTATACCGTGGCGAACGGTAAGATCACTAAGGCTGAATTCTTCTACGACCTGCCCCCGGGTAGTTGTGAGTGACGTGGGTGGTTGTGTGGTGATCGTACCCCAAATGAGACGCCGGACGGGCCCTTCCGCATGTCCGGTAGTGGTTCAGTTTGAATCCTACGAGCCGCGCCCGTGAGGTAGCGGTCGGCTCAACCACACGAAGATGGCGGTATTTCCTGCGGTCCGAAGACCGCTCCTTCACAGTCGCGGCTCGTTAAGATTCAAACTGAACCACCACTCGAAACTCACGCTTCAAGTCCCAAGCCTCAAGACAGCCCCCGGGTTGCCACCCGGGGCTACCATTTTCCCAACCAAGTTACTCATAACACCAGCGACAACACCAGTGCTGCGGTGGTGGCGGATCATTCTGTAAACTCATGGTAAGTTCTGGGGCTGGTGCATCGTCTGGTATCAGACGGGGGTGACCCAACTGAAGAGGTAAGACATGACCAAGGCAACAGGCATTGTGGCCATTGAACCGAACCGAGTTGAATTGCAGGAACTGACCGTTGGCGATCCCAATGAAGGACAGGTGGTGATGCTGAACCACTTCAGTGCGGTGAGTCCGGGAACGGAATTGCGCGTGCTCAGTGGGGCGGAGGGTGGGGGGTATCCATATGTGGGTGGCTATAGCTCATCGGGCGTGGTGATCAAGGCGGGAGCAAACAGTGGTTGCCAGGAAGGCGACCGGGCGTGTTGTGCGGGCAGTACGGTCGTGAAGGAAATGCTTTCGCAGTGGGGTGGACATGCCAGTTGCCTGTTGGTGGGGGCGGATCGTCTGGTGCCGCTGCCGGAGAAGGTAGACATGAAGGCGGCCTCATTGGCGAAGATCGCCGCCATTTCGTATCACGGTTTTCGTCTGGCGCAAGCGAAGCCGACTGATCATGTGATCGTGCTGGGTTTGGGATTGATCGGCCAACTGAGCGCGCGGTTGTTCGCCTCACGCGGATCGGTGACGGCATGCGATCTGGATGCACAGCGCGTGGCGGCGGCCGATCAAACCGGGGTCGAGGCAGTGCAGATCGACCGCGATCTCGAACCGATCATCACGAATAAAGCAAATGCGGCGGATGTGCTCGTCGATGCGACGGGGGTGGCGGCGGTGCTCAGGTCAGCCTTGAAACTGCTGGCCCAGCGGCCGTGGGGCGATGTGAGTCAAACGCCACCGAAATACATCGTGCAGGGCAGTTACGCCGGCGAGATGACCTTTCCTTATCAGGCAGCGTACTGCAAGGAAACGCAGTTCATGTTCCCGCGCGACATGGCGTTCGAGGACATTGCCGATGTGCTGACCGTCATGGCCGAGGGCAAGTTGATGGTGGATGATCTGGTCGACCAAACCACGAAGCCGGCCGACGCCCAGCAGGCGTTCGACGCCTTGTCCCGCCGCGAGGGACTGACCGCAGTATTCGACTGGCAGGGCGTGTGATCGCTATTGTTCACCAGTGCTGGTAATCAGTTCGGGCATGATGGCGTGAAGGCCATGTGTGATGGTGGCCAGCATGAAACGGGCGGCGTCATCTGCTGGCAACGCCGCCCGAGGAGGATTACGAATCAATCGTGCATCGGACGCGGGTGGTAGGGTGATCAGGCTTTGCGTCGCCGCGCGGACATGGCAGTGCCCACGCCGATCAACATCAGCGAAGCCGGTTCCGGCACGGGTACGATGGTCAGCGCCGCATCGTTATCGCCGATGGTACCGAAGAAGACGAGGTCGGCCGTGCTGTCGTCATCGTTGAACGCATCGGGATCACTCGCCTGAAGGCGGAAGCCGGTGTATGGATTCACGCCCGCATCAGCCTGCACCGCTGCCGTCACATCCACCTCGATCGTTTCCCCTTCGGTCAACAGGCTGACATCAAACGTCTTCACCACCGATCCAGCGATGGCATAGTCGGTGGCTGCCAACGAGCCATTATCTTCGCCCGCGGTCAGTGCCACCAGGTCGAATGCACCCAGATCGCCGAGGATGGCCGGCCCGCTGGATCGCGCGATGGTTAACGAGAACGTGATCGTGGCGGCGGACTCGATATCGGCAGTGTTGGCGGTGATATCGAACAGGAACAGTGTGCGGAACTCCAGGATGTCACCGCTGCTGTCACCAGCGAGAATGGCTGTCCCTGAGCCGTTGTCGAGACCGCTTCCCGTGTCCGGCCCATCCCCTGAGGGGTTTCCCGCATCTGACGCTCGCGCGATGATGGGCGCATCCAGTATCACATCCGCCCACACCGGCCCGGCCAGCATCGCAGTGACCACCAACGCACAGAACGCCCAGCTCAATCGACTCAGCCTGCTCATGGAAGATTTCTCCAAAACTTGAGAAACGCGTGTTGCGGATGTGCTCATCCGTCTGGATAGAATGTAAACTGCAGAAAAGCGAAAACAACAATAACATTCGCTAAAAACTTGACGATATCGCTTATATGGCTGGACTCCAAAACACTCGCTTTCATCACTGGCATCTCGCCCTTCCTCAGGTGGGGGTGCTTCAGCTTGCGGAGGTAGAGTTATGTCATAAGCGTCCGGGGCCAAAGCATGCGCATTCCGGCTGGCAGATGGTGATTCTGTTGGAGGGGCAATTAACGCTGAGTATTGCGGCTTACGATGATGATATTTTGCTGCGGCCTTGGACTGCCTGCTTGATTCCCTCGCGCACTCAACATGCAGCCCAGGCGGAGCCGGAGCAACCGCGCAGTCGTTTTATCGATCTGCACATCACCGCGGAGCAGGAAGTACCGTTGTCGAGTTATGTCCAACAGATGCAGCTTGCCCAGGTGTTGGTGGGAGATCAAGGTTTGCTCGAATCGACGATCGCCACGCTGTCGCAGTTGAGTCGTCATCATGTGCGTTTGCCAGTGGCCCGCATCTCCGCAACGATATGGCAGTTGCTTGCCGCCTTCGAGCAAGAACCCCCTGTTCCCAAGCCAGTGGAAACCGGGCCCGCCGACCCTCGTGTCCGCACCGCTGATCGCATGATGCGTGAGCACTTGTCAAACCCACCAACCATGGCCGCGCTTGCCCGCGCGGTAGGTTTGTCCGCCAGCCACCTGCGCAAGCTCTATCTGCAGGAACTCGGTGAACCTCCAGTCAAACGTCTACAAGCTCTTCGCCTGCGGGCTGCCTGCGATTACCTGACTAACAGTGTTCTCTCCATCAAGCAGATTGCCCAGACCTGCGGGTTCGGTACCCCCAGCCGCTTCTCTCGCGTGTTCCGGGCAGCGATGAATCAAACACCCAGCCGATACCGCACCGAGGCCCAGCAACACCTGGCCCGGCAACGCTGAACTATCCAGCCATCTTGCTTGGCGCGGCACTTGTCGAGAGAGTCAGTCGGAATACGCGATCTTGATTGGTGGCATGACTCAGTGGTTGCGTGCGGCACGTTGGCGCGTTTTGCGGATGTGATACACCTTCGTGTCCACCCATGTCGACCAACCTGCCATCGCCCCAAAGCACAACTGCCCGAAGAGGAGCCAGTCGGGTTCCGGCTCGTTCATCATCACGCGCAGGAACAGGACCATATACGGGTTGCATAGCATGCAATGGATGGTGAGATGGTGCTGATCCTGGCGCACAAACTCAAGACGCTTGAGTAATGTTCAGCTCTCACTCCAACCCTCTCCCAAGGGGAGAGGGGATACGATGCTGCGCAAGCCGCACTCCCTGCCTTGCCCCGAACTTCCGAGGGCGGTTGTGTTTGGTCGACGCCTAATCCATAATGTAGGCGGCGGTTGTCGGCGTTGCGTGCCGCGCAGCACCTTGCCGCGGACAGTCCGTATTTCTTTGCCCGCCAGACGCTTGACCCGGAGTGCCCATGGCCCGATCACGCAAGAAGCTCGGTCAGATTCTCCAGCGCTGGGAAGTCATCAACGAACAACAGATCGAAGAGGCCCTGCAGGTGGCCAAGGGAACCAACAAGCGCTTCGGCGAAGTGTTGGTTGAACTTGGGTACGCCACCGAGGGTGATGTGGCCAAAGCCCTGGCGACGCAATTCGACTTAGAGTACATCGACCTCGACAGTCAGGACGCGATGAAAGCGGCCAACCTTGAGTTGATGCCCACCGACATCGTCAAGAAGTTCCTCGTGCTGCCCATTGAAAAGAAAGATAATCGCTTGAAGGTGCTGATCCACGATCCGATGGATCTGGAACTGCTGGACCTTCTGCGGTTCCGCATGAACTGCGAGATCGACACAGCCCTGGGTAGCCGGGCGCAGATCAAGTCGTTCATCGATACGTTGCTCAGTGAAACTGAAGCGTCGATCGACGAGACTGTACGGCAGTTGAGCATCGACCAGGCAGGCGGCACAGAGGAAGAGCGCGAAGCGGCGGTTGCGGCGGCAGAAGGATCGGATGCGCCGATCGTGCGCCTGGTGCATAAGGTGATCACTGAAGCGGTGCACGGCCGGGCGTCGGATATTCATATCGAACCCATGCATAACCGCGTGCGTCTGCGCTATCGGGTGGACGGTGTTTGTCATGAACGGGATAACATCCCCAAGCGGATGCAGAGTTCGATCATCACCCGCCTGAAGATCATGGCGGGCATGAAGATTGAAGAGCGCCGGGTGCCGCAGGACGGGCGTATCAAGT
>JANQFT010000391.1 GCA_028277685.1 Phycisphaeraceae bacterium | reverse complement strand
GATTTCCACGATGACCTGTTCGCACGGTACATCAGCAGCAAGGTGGTGGAGCAGTTCCGCCTCAACCGATTTGATCTGCCCCTCGACCGTCATGGCCGGCGCAAGCGTATCGATAATGGTTGCGGTCATGCTGCCTCCGTGGTGGATGCGGGTTCGGTGATGGTGGGTTGCGTGGTGGCCGGTTGGTACAGCGAGAGAATCGGACCATCGAACTGCGCAGCAAGTTGTTCACGGCGGGGGCCAACCTGTGCGGGATTGACATTGGAGATGACGATGCCATCGGGTTTGCTGCTCAGCGCCAGCTCATCGGGCAGCAACTGAATGTTGCGGTATGCCAATCCAGCGAATGCGGGTGATTGGTTAGCGATGGCGCAGATGTCGAGTTCTGCATCACAACACGCACGCCAGGTGGCGAAGATGTTCTTGCCGAGGTCGGCCAAGATGATGCGATTGATGTTGTTCTCCTGTGCCCAGCGACGCACGGCCAAGCGTTGGCGTTCGTGTTCGAACACCGTTTCGATCACGCCGGGTTCGAGCACTTGCCTGCCGCGCAGTTGCTCCTTGCGTGCCCACCACCAGGCCTGGAGGCGTGCGCGGTGTGCGGCGCTCATATGGCCGTTGGTGCGGGCGATGGCGGTGTATCGTTGGACCCAATCGCGTTGGTATTCAGCACGCAATTCCCGGGGGAGAAAACGTTCGGTCAGCAGCAGGTTGTTACGCAGGTCACGGAACACAGTGCGGACTTTGCTGCGGCCGGTGAGAACTTTGTCATGCTTGAAGGTCACATCGTCCATGCGATCAACTGTGAAGCCGGTCGCCCAGATGCGGAAACTGAGGTCGTATTCTTCCGCCTGGATAAAGAACGCGGGATCGAAGCCACCGATCTGGTTGATCAGGCTTCGCCGCAGACTGCTGGCGCAGCCGATCATCACCCCCGGAAGCGCGCTGGCTTCGCATCGGCCGTCGGGCAGTTCCACGCGCGCCACCACCGCGCCGGTTTGCGGGCGCTGATCGAAGTGGTCGATGATGCGGCACATCGCATCGCCGGTCGGATAGCTGTCATCGTCGAGCAGTGTGATGACATCACCGTTCGCCCTTTGCATGGCGAGGTTGCGTGCCGCCATGCCGATGTTACGGGGCAAGACGATCAGATGTGCCCACGGGTGTTGGGTGGCCACGGCATCGGGCGTGTCATCAGTCGAACCGTTATCCACCACCCACGCTTCCCACTGATCACGGGGTAGCGGCGTCGTGCGTTGCAGGTGCTCCAGCGTGGCGAGCAGGCGCTCGCATCGATTCGCCGTCACGATGACGTAACTGAGTTTCATCCTGCCTCATCCTCGAGTCGCGATGCAATGCCGTGAATCACCCGTTGCATGCCGGCGGTGTAGCTGAGACGATCCTGTACGTGTTCCCGTTGAATGGCACTGATGCTTGTGCGGGCATCGTCATCGTGGATGTAGCGTTCGATGCAGGTCCGCAGGGATTCAGCCGAGTTGTAGGTCACTTCTGCATAGTGCGGCAAGGCCGGTTCGCCCGGAAGCAGCAACTTCGCGTTTCGCCACGCCTGCACCAGGGAAACCACATCGCCATACTCACTGAGGCACGCACAACGGAAGAGCAACTGCTGGAACTCCTCGTGCAGCGACTCGTCCAGCAGATCGAAAGCATCGTACAAGTCACCTGCCTCGTGCAGATCGTGTTCGTCAATGTAGTTGGACATCTCTTCGGTGAGATGATCGTATGGATGTTGCCGCACGAGGAAAAAGCCTCCGGCGACCAGGCCATCCAACAACCGCTGGTGCATACAATGATAGGGAACAATCTGCAGGTTGATGCGTGTGCGGCGGGTGAGTTCTTCCAAGGCTTCACCGTATTCAATGGAACCGCGTGCGTACTCGGCGAACTGCGGATGCTTTTCCCAGCCGATGCCGTAAAGACTGAACGACAGGCCATGTTGCTCCGCAATGTCAGCTGCCCATTGCAGCGCCTGTTGGCGATACAGCGCGTTGTTCAGTTTCTCCGTGAGAATGCGCAGCAGTTGATCGCGTGCTTCACCATGCGTGAGGAACAACCCGGTATCGCGTTCGCACTTGGCATAGAAGCGGCGCACTTCGTAGGTAGTGGCCAGCGATCCGCCATCTGCGTAATGCTTCATCATGCGCGAGCATACTTCACGGATGAGCGTCAGGTCGTCCAGGTATGGACTGATCGCCTCTTCCAGCTTGACCGCAATCTTTG
>JANQFT010000378.1 GCA_028277685.1 Phycisphaeraceae bacterium | reverse complement strand
ACCTGCGATCGGGGCACACCTGAATGAACGGGCCGGACTTCGCCTGGAAGATGTGACCGATGTGTTTCTCACCAACTTCCGCCCGGCGCATCGCCGTGGGTTGCCGGCACTGACGCATGCCAACTGGATGATCACCGAGCGCGAACGCGAAGCAGTGGGCTTGCACCTGGTGGAGCAGTTTCAGCAGTGCGATGATGAAGAGGTGGCCCAGGTCATCAAGCAGGACATCGCCCTGCTGCAAAAGTGCAAGGCCGCGCCGGATAAACTGGCCGAGCAGGTGGATCTGTTCCCTCTGCCCGGTTACACGCCCGGCAACAGCGGATTGTTAATCAGCCTTTCCGCTGCCACGGTGCTCATCGCGGGCGATGCGGTGCCCACGCAGGAACATCTCACGCAGGGGCAGGTACTCAGCGGCGCGTTCGACCTTGAGGCTGCGCGAACCAGTTTCGGTGAAGCCGTCGAAATTGCCGACTGGTTGATCGCAGGCCATGACAACCTGCTGCCAAACCTCACCCGCCGCTTTATGTGAATCACGGGACGAAGATGAACCGCGACCAGATGATTCAGCAGCTCGACGCCGACCCGGACGGCTTCGATGTGGTGATCATCGGCGGCGGCGCGACTGGACTGGGTACAGCGGTCGATGCGGCAAGCCGCGGCTATCGCACAGCGTTGTTTGAACGTGGCGACTTTGCCTGCGGCACATCAAGCCGATCCACCAAACTCGTACACGGCGGCGTGCGCTATCTGGCGCAAGGCAACATCTCGCTGGTGCGCGAAGCCCTGCAGGAACGCGGCCGACTGATGCGCAACGCACCAGAACTTGTGCGGGCACAGCAGTTCATCGTGCCCACATACAGTCTTGCCGGGAAGCTGTATTACCTGGCAGGCCTGAAAGCCTACGACCTGTTGGCTGGCCGTTTGGGTATCGATTGCACCCGTAGCTTGTCTCGCACCAACACCGTCGAAGCACTGCCCACCATTCGCGATGATCGACTGACCGGCGGCATCGGCTATTTCGACGGTCAGTTTGATGACGCACTGCTTGTGGTGCGCCTGGCGCAAACCGCTGCGGAGCGTGGTGCGGTGGTCATCAACCACATGCCTGTATCCTCTTTGGTGAAGCAGGGTGATCGAATCTCTGGCGTGGTGGTTCACGATGCAGAGCGTGGCCACGAATACACCGTCAAGGCGAAGGTTGTCATCAATGCAGCGGGTGTTTTTGCGGATAGCGTTCGCCAACTGGATCAGCCGAAGGCTCCACCTTCCATCATACCCAGCCGAGGTTCGCACATCGTTCTGGACCGTTCGTTCCTGCCAGGTGATGCGGCGTTGATGATCCCCAAAACTGACGACGGCCGCGTGTTGTTTGCCATACCCTGGTTGGATCGGGTGGTGGTGGGCACGACGGATGTTCCCGTTGAACAAACTGAGATTGAGCCTCGCCCCGATGAAGATGAACTGACGTTCATGCTCGAACACTGCGGGCGCTACCTGACCAAAACACCCACGCGCGATGATGTGCTCAGCATGTTCGCCGGACTGCGCCCCCTCGCTCGACCAACAAACGTCAGTGGAAGCACGGCTGCCGTTTCGCGGGATCATGTGGTGTCCGTATCCGCCAGCGGCATGATCACCGTCACCGGCGGCAAGTGGACGACGTATCGCCGCATGGCTGAAGATGTGGTGGATACCGCACAGCGCGTGGGTGATCTGCAAGCCAAACCTTGCATCACCGCAGACATACCCATCGCTTGCCCCGAGTCGATCATGCGTGGCGCTCGATTGCACGATCGTCTGCCGTATGACGAAGACGACATCGTTCGTGCCGTGCGAGACGAGATGGCCAGAACCGTTGAAGATGCGCTTTCACGACGTACCCGCGCCTTGTTGCTGGATGCACGGGCGAGCATCATCATTGCTCCGCGCATCGCACAAATCATGGCAAAAGAACTTGGCTGCGACGAG
>JANQFT010000059.1 GCA_028277685.1 Phycisphaeraceae bacterium | reverse complement strand
GGGCGTTCAAAGGGGCAGACCCTCACCCCGGCCCTCTCCCTGGAAGGGAGAGGGGGGCAAGTGAAAAACCCACGGATGGTGGTCCGTGGGTTTTGTTGGTTTTGATGATGGGTTGTGCGTTTACTTCGCGTGGCAGTAGCGAAGCTTTTTGCCTTCGTCGCACTTGAGTTTATTGCTGAGCGCCTGCTCGGCCTGTTGGGCGTACATGGGGTACCACTTCTTGGCATCGAGACTGATGAGCAGGCCTTGGCTTTCCTGCTCGTAGTACATTTCGTGCTCTTCGTTGCCTTGGGCTTCTTCCAGTTTCTTCTTTACTTCAGGTGTGTACTTTTCGTAGTAGCCGACGAAACGTTCGGATTCTTTGCAACTGCCACAGGTGTAGAAGTGCACGCGGACGGCTTCGTTGTCATTGGGACTCTGGATGGGTGGGATGAGTTCTGCTTTGGCGGTGAAGATTTCATCCGCGGTGATATCGTAGTAGTAGACCATGCCACTACCACCGGGCCCGGTGCTACTGCCGGAGCAGTTGTAGAAGCTGAAAATCAGCGCGAGAATGATTACGACCACGGCGATTACAGCCACCAGGTTCTGGTTCTCGTCCATCCATCCGCGAATGTTCATCGTACGGCCTTTCCCACAGAATAAATGTGATCAACAAAACAATCGGCGATAACGCCCGAGATTCGTTACCCCACAAATCTAACCGCGCCCGGAACGCGGAATTGATCTGGCAGCCTGACTCAACGAAGCCCCCATGCAGGCTGTGACTGACATAACTCTAACTCCACGAAGCATTTCTTGCAACGCACAAATGGGAAACGGGGGGCGACGTGAGGGCGAAAGGTCAAAGGTTACCGGGAGGGCGAGGCATCTGCCGAGTCGAGGATTGTCGGTCAGTCAGCATTCGCTGCGGCTCAGCGGGAGCTTCACCCTCCCGTGCGGTTCATCTGGTTCATCCGCCGTTGCGGACGTTCTGGGCCCACAGGGTGATGTTGGTCAAGAGTTTACGTGCGGAGTCGGTGTTGTAGCCGAAGATGCCCCAGACGGGTTGGCCAAGCACGGCCTGGCTGATGTCTTCGTGGGAAATCAGCACGCGGAGTTGTCCGCCGACCTTCATGCCCATGAGCATGGGCTGGCGGGTGGGACCGGCACGTTTTTTGTAGAAGACGCGATAGTCGACTCGCGAGCAGTCGAACCCGTTGATGCCGCTGCCGCTGATGACTTTGTCTGTCGCGGTGATGGTGCGGATGGGTTGGTCGGGGTAAGCCTGGGTGAGCAGCTGCTTGACGGACTCGACGAAAGGCAGGGTTTGGGGGGTACCGCCGGGTGCTTCAAAGAGGATGACGCCGCCACCTTCGAGGTATTGCTTGATGGCGTTGGTCTGGGCGTCGGTGAATTGCATTTTCTCGGTACCGACGGCATGGGCCAGGGCCGCTTCACTGGTGCCGAGTTCTTCCAGGTCGATGGTTTCGACATCGGCGCGGAGGCTTTTCTCGTTGGTCATGAACGTGTTCTGCACGTTCCATGTGCCGGCTTCGGGGTTCCAATTGCCGTCGTACCTGATCCGGGCGACGGGAACGCTGTTGCCGGCACTGCCTTTTCGCTTGAGGTAATGTTGAGCGAGTCGCGGACGGGCACGGCCAACCTCCGTGGCATAGAAGAAGATATTGGCCATGGTGTACCAGCTATCGATCATGCGTTTGCTGTTGAGCTGGAACGCCTCGGCGATATCGCGCGGGCAATGGATGATCATGTGCCGCACGCCGTTGTGCACGGAAAGCAGTTTCGGCTTGCGTTTCACGGGGTAGTTGATGTTGTACAGATAGTCATCTTCCGCGACGGGTTTCAGTTCATATTGTGGATAGATGCGACCGATGAGCTGGCGCACGCTGTTGGTGAAGTTGGCGTTGGTGCCATCGTTGTGGGTGACGAGCGTACCGCCCAGATCGATGTAACGTTTGATCTTCGCTGCTTGTTCATCATCCAGTTCGAGCGCGCGGTGTGAAGCGAGATAGAGCACGGGTGAGTCGAGCCAATCGACCGGCGACCGTTCGATGCCGACCACCTGCCAGTTCATGTTCTGCTCAGCTTCATCGGACAGCCATGCGGTGAGCTTGGCCATATCACTGGGGCGGTTGTTCCAACTGAAGCCGTCGATTTTCAGTTTGTTGAATGCCACCGGCACACGGCCGCGTGAAAGGAAGACCAGCTTGAAAGCGGTTTCAATGATGCCATCACGTTTGCCCGTCCACGATCCGTCTGTTCCCTGCGTTCTGATCAGTCTTGCAGCGATGGATTGGTACCAGTCTTTGCCTCCGAAATATTTCAGTCCACTGGCCAGCGCCACACGCTCCACGCCGACGATGGTGTAGCCGCTGGTATTCTTCGGAGAAAATTTCTTGGCGTACCAGGCAAGGCCATCTTCAATCCGCTTGCGGGAGGGGTGATTCTCGGCAATGCCCGGCCGTTGGAACGCGCGGGCGTGCAGGTAATCCTGCGTGATGTACAGCATGGCCAAGCCGGCGGCAGTCATGTTGAACGTGCCGGAACCGCGTCCATCGCTGTAGGCCCAACTGCCGTCATCGAGTTGCATTTGCACGAAGCGGTTTTCGACCTTCTGCCAGTATGCGCTATCGATGGAACCGGGCTTGCGCTTTTCACATTCCCATGCACCTAGTACGCCGTATTGCGTGCATGAGTTATCGCCTTTACCGCCGGCACCGAGTTTGTAGTGGTAGCCGCCGTTGTAACTGATGCCGGCCATGAGTTTCTCTGCGTCTTCCTTCACGTGCTTGAGGAAGCTGTCGGGCAGTTTTTCCCAGACATGTGCCCGCAGGCCCGTGCCGTACGTGCCGGGGCAATCCACTTTGCGAAGCCATTCCAGGGCGCGGGCCAGTTTAGGGTTGCCTTGCCAGTCTTCACCGGCGCTCAGAAGGCCGTAGCACACAATCGCCGTCCATCCGCCGTACTGCATGTTGGCATGGTCATGCTGGTCGGGGTTGGCTTTGGCCTTCTCCAAATCCCAGTGACCCCACGCATGCTGTTTGCTGTAGAGGAAATTGACACCCCGGCGAATGGCCTGTTGTACTTGCTCGTCGGTCACGGCCATGCCGCTGCTTGCGAAAAGCATCACCGCGGCAACAACCAGAACCATCAGTGGGTTACGACTGCTCATGCGACAACTCCGGTCAGTCAACGGGAAGGCTGATACAGGTACATCAAACGCGGCATGCTCAATTCGGCCATCAGCCGCTGGATCGTTTCGCTGTCCATTTGGACACTCGCCCCGCCCCGCTGGTTCACACCGGCGCCCAGCATTTGCGCCAGGCTGACTCTCTGTTCGTAATATTCAACTTTGGCGTCATAGGTGATTTCAGCACCCGCGATGGCGGCGTCCACCGCTTCATCCAGATAGCCGATTGCGTCGATCAGTTTCACGCGTTTCGCTTCTTCAGCCGTGAACACCTTGCCGGTGCACAGCGCGCGGGCTTCGTCTTCCGAGAGTTTACCTTCGCGTCCTTCGATCACGATGTCCGTGAATCGTTCGTGCATCGAGTTCAGCAACTTGCGCACGGAGGTGCGGTCGGCCTCGGTCCAGTCGCGGTAAAGATTGTTCGCCACATCCTTGTCGGGCGACCCGGTGGCGGTGATCACTTCGGGTTTGATGCCGAGCTTCTCTTCGAGCAAACCGCGGAACGTCCACGCGCCGCCCATCACGCCGATCGACCCGGTGATGGTGGTGTGCTGGGCATAAATTTCGTGGGCGGGAGCCGACATGTAATACCCACCGCTGGCCGCGATCGAACCATAACTGGCCACCACGTATTTGCCCGCATCTTTCAGTGATTTCACATCGCGCCACATCTCATCCGATGGGCTGACCATCCCGCCGCCTGAATCAACCCGAAGCACCACCGCATAGACGTTCGGATCATGGATCGCGCGATGAACACATCGACTGAAGAACGCAGCCTGCTGGTTGTCAATCAGACCGGTCACTGGAATGATGGCCACCTTCTGATTGCGGTCGCCACTGCGATAGGTGGTCGCTACCACATCGCTTTCCTGGAAGTTCGACAAATCAAGCCCGCCTGCGCCCATGCCGATCAGCAGGAACGTGACCGCCACGACTCCCATGAGAATCATGGTGATGACCGTGCGCAACACGCAGCCTATACCACTGCGGCGTGGCGCACGATATGGAGTCGGCTGAGGCGGTGGTGGCGGGGCGGATGCATGATTTGCAGACGCAGGGGTCGCGCTGGCGTATGGTGGAGTCGACTCAGAGCCCGATTCGGGTGGGTAGTTCTGGTCAGTCATATCTGGCCCGTAAAGGTTACGGCGGGAGGGAAGATGCCTTGAAGGCACTTTAAGATTGTACCGGAACGCTTTGCAACAGGGCAACTTGGGAGAAAACGCCAAAGAAACATTGGCCGCTGTTCCCGTGCGCGATGAGCATGTGGGCCTGCGTGGCCGCTAGGGAGGGCGAGGCTCCCGCCGCCCGACGTGCAAGTACGTAGGTTCTGGCTTGCCCGGACGTTTGCTTCGGGACAAAGGTTTCATGAACCGCACGGGCAGACCCGGACCTACCATGACCGCATTCGCCCTCCTCATGCGGATAAATGTGGTTGGTGTAGGTTCTTAATTTCCACAAAAATCCCACAAATCTGCTTGGCCCACCGCGATTGGGACCGTATATTTGCTACTAGTAGCAAGTTGAAACTAGTGGCATGTTTTGAGCCTCATGCCTCATGCCTCATGCCTCATGCCTCATGCCTCATGCCTCATGCCTCATGCCGCAACGCAGCAGGACGCAAATCGCATGACCATTCGTGAAGCAACAGAACCATCGCAAGCCTTGGCGGAGATCATGCGCCGGGCGCAGGTGTCCAAGACGACGGTGTTGCGCGTGCTCAACGGAACGCTCAAGAGCAACTACCCCGCGGTCAAAAGGCGTCATGTAGAAATCCGCAAGCTGGCGGATGAGTTGAACTATCGCCCAAGTTACGCCGGCAAGACGGTATCGAG
>JANQFT010000040.1 GCA_028277685.1 Phycisphaeraceae bacterium | reverse complement strand
TAAGTACCTGCGCGTCGCCGGTGAAAGTATCGGTGATGACGATGTCGCTACCAGGCACGGTTTGGCCGAGCGCGGGATGGTTGGGTGCATCGAACGCTTCGGTGAGGGCAAGGCCATCGGTTTCGATGGCGAGGGCGCAGAGTCGTTGACCCATGCGACCGGCTGCCCCGGCGATCGCGACGTTGACGGTTGGGGTGGTGTTCATGCGGCGCATGGTACCCGGTCTGGCGGAAGGTACCAAGGTATGGCGTGAGCGATCGAGGCACCAAGGTATCAAGCCATCGAGGAGAGCCGAACGTGGCATCTCCTTGATGGCTTAATGGTTAGGTAACTTGATGGCGGCGATCGCGCTTACCGCTCGTCGTGCATGGATGGGTCTTCGGCGGCGAAGGTGTCGTCGTCGGTGGGTGTTGTTTTCGCGGTGCCGAGGGGGACGAGTTTGATCACAAGTTTGCGTTCATCGGGGTCGACACTGACGACGACGTTTTCCAAGTGATAGGTTTCGTAGCCGGGCTTCTCGACTTTAAGGGCGAGTCGCTTGAGGCGGAAGGTGCAATCCATGGACGCGCCAAGTTGGGGTGCGGTGCGGGTCTTGCCGGACACGGGCACTTTGAAGTTGGCGATGGGGCTGGTGCCGATGGTGGCCCAATCGTGCGCGCTGATGCCGACCTTCTTGTGCGATTCATCCCAGCCGACGGTGGCGTGGGCTTCGACTTCGTTGATGGTCTGGAGGGAGACGACCGCATCACCGGGGACGGTTTCGATGGTGACATAGCCGTGGTAGATTTCCTTCCACTGGTTGCCCTTTACGGAGAGGGTGATTTTCTTGTCATCACCGAGGAAGGCGGAGCCGCATCCGGTAAGGGAAATCAGACCGGCGGCGAGCACGGCGAAGGCCACGGGGCGATGGATGCGATGGAACTTCATGTTCTTCCCTTAAATGGTAGCGCGGCGAAGTGGCAGCGCGGTTGATGTTGTTCCCACAAGTCACTTCCGGAGTTTCCGGTGCTTCCGGGGGTTTCCGGTGGTTCGGGGGTGGAACGGCCCGAACGTTGTGCTACCATTTCTATCGAATGGATGCGGGTCAACCTTGATCCTAACAGAATGAAGAACCGGCGGTAGAGCGATAAACCATGGCCGTAATTACCATTGATGGCATTGTTTGCGAGTTCGAGGGCAAGCCCAGCATCCTGCAGGTGGCGCTGGATAACAACATCGAACTGCCGCATTACTGCTACCACCCTGGGTTGAGCGTGGTGGCGAGTTGTCGCATCTGCTTAGCCGAAGTGGCTCAGCCCAATCCGCGGAACGAGGGCAAGCTGGAGTTGATTCCGAAACTGCTGCCCACCTGCCAGACCACGGCCGTGGACGGAGCGGAGGTGTATACCAAATCGGATAAGTCGATCGCCAATCAGAAAGCGGTGATGGAATATCTGTTGATCAACCATCCGCTGGATTGCCCGGTGTGCGATCAGGCGGGCGAATGTTACCTGCAGGATTACAGCTACGACTACGGCCGGGGGCACAGTCGATTCGAAGAGACGAAGATCAAGCAGCCGAAGAAGGACCTTGGTCCGAACATTTACCTGTATGCGGATCGGTGCATCATGTGTACGCGCTGCGTGCGGTTCACGCGCGAGGTGACGGGCACGGGTGAGTTGTGCGTTTCGGGGCGGGGTAATCGCGAGCAGATCGATGTGTTCCCAGGCAAAGCGCTGGACAACGAACTGAGCGCGAACGTGGCGGACATCTGTCCCGTCGGCGCCCTGCTGGATAAAGACTTCCTGTTCGAACAGCGCGTGTGGAACCTGACCGGTGTGCCGAGCGTGGATGGATATACATCATCGGGCGATAACATCTGGGTCGACCACAACGACAACCGCGTGTGGCGATTGAGACCGCGGCACAATCCACACGTGAACAAGTGGTGGATCAGCGATGAGATTCGTTATGCATGGAAGCATGTGCACAGCGATAGCCGCCTGGGCAATCCCATGGTGCGCAGCGAGAGTGGTCCGCAGCGCGAAAGTTGGGCTGATGCGCTCGACGCGGCAGTGAACGGCTTGCGCGACGTGGTGCAGCAGGGCAAACGCATCGCGCTGATGGTTTCGCCCATGCTCAGTTGTGAAGATGCCTACCTGCTGGCGATGGCGGTGCGGGCGATCGATGCCCAGGCCATCCTGGTCGAAGGCCCGGTCCCGGTGGTGGGGCAGGACAAAACCTTCCCCGGCGGTTACACCATCCGCGCGGAAAAAGCCCCGAACGCGCGCGGTGTGCGTCACGTGTTGCAGGGCTTTGGCGAAGTGAAAACTTACACCGAAGCCGTCAACAGTGTGCTGGCGGGAGACTCTGCCGTCGGTGCGGTGGTGTTGACCGGCAACTACCCCAACGACTGGGCGGGCGATCAGTTGATCGAGAGTTTGGCCAATCGTTTCACCGTGCTGATCGACACGCTCGGCGGTGCGCTGACCGGTCGGGCGAATGTCATCCTCCCCGGCGCCACATGGGTGGAAAAAACGGGCACGTTCGAAAATGTGGATGGACGATTGCAGGCGTTTTGCCAGGCGATCAACCCGCCGGAACTGGCGCGGGCGGAAGGGCAGATTGGGCTTGACCTTCTGACCGCTGCCGGTGAAGCCGACGCCACCCGCTACGATGCTGCGACGGTGCGTGAGGCGATCGGCGGCGTGTTCGTCACCGAGGTGCACATCCCCGCATCCGAAGACACCCGCAAGCCGGACATCGAATACGCGGAACTGTAATCACGCTCACGCCGTCACCATGACATCCCCCGTCCGCCCCGGTAAAGTATGCGGCTCACCGAGTTCCCTTTTGTGAGCCAAACATGCTTACCGAACTGCAGTCGCCGCAAACCGTTCATCGTAACCGCCTCGATGCCCGCACCTGCCTGGTGCCCTATGCCGATGAAGCGTCGGCCCTGGCCCAGTCGGGCGGGTTTGTCACCAGTTTGAACGGCACGTGGCAGTTCGATTACGCCGCGACCCCTGCCGAGGCGCCGGTCGATTTCTTCACCGAAGATCACGATGACACGCTGTGGGACGATCTGCCCGTGCCCTCGATGTGGCAACTGCATGGCTACGGCAGCCCGGCGTACACCAACGTGCAATATCCCTTCCCGTGCGATCCGCCGTACATTCCCACGGAAAACCCGACGGGTTCGTATCGCCGCACATTCAACCTTCCGGGGGCTTGGGATGGGCGGCGCATTGTGCTGCGGTTTGAAGGGGTGGATGGTGCGTTCAACGTTTGGGTGAACGGTGAAGCAGTTGGCTTCAGCAAAGGTTCGCGCGTGCCGGCGGAGTTCGACATCACCGAACACATGCGCTTCGGCGAAGAGAACCTCATCGCAGTGCAGGTGTACCAGTGGAGCGATGCGACGTACATCGAAGACCAGGACATGTGGTGGCTGAGCGGCATCTTCCGTGAGGTGAAGTTGCTCGCGCTGCCGCAAGTGCATCTGTATGACCTGACCGTCCGCACGGAACTGGATGATGCTTACACCAACGCCGTGCTGCGTCTGTTTGCCGATGTGCGGGGCGGCAAGGCGAACGTGGAAGCGAAGCTGCTCGACGCGGCGGGTAACGATGTGCTCGATGCGCCGCTCACCGGCAAGGCGAGCAACGGCATCGTTGAACTGTCTGCCGATATGTCCGACCCCCGCAAGTGGACGGCGGAAGATCCCTACCTCTATCAACTGCTCATTACGTTGCGCGATGAGGCCGGCAACACCATCGCGGTGCACACCCAGCGCGTGGGCTTCCGCAGCGTGGAAATCAAAAACGGCAACCTGCTGGTGAACGGCGTGGCCATCATGCTCAAAGGGGTGAACCGCCACGAATGGCATCCGCACCTGGGGCGTGCCGTGCCGCGCGAAACGATGCTGGAAGATGTCTTGCTGATGAAGCAGCACAACATCAACACCGTGCGCACCAGCCACTACCCCGATGATCCCTACTGGTACCACCTGTGCGATGAATACGGTTTGTACGTGATTGACGAGGCCGACCTGGAATGTCACGGTTTCTGTCTTATCAAGGATTGGGCGCGTACCAGTAACGACCCTGAATGGGAAACCGCCTACGTCGACCGCATGGAGCGCATGGTCCAGCGCGACAAGAATCACCCGAGTATCATTCTCTGGTCGCTTGGTAATGAATCGGGCGAAGGGCGTAACCTGATCGCCATGGCCGACCGCGCCCGGGAACTCGATCCCACACGGTTCATCCATTACGAAGGTGATCGGGATGGCAGCCTGGGTGATGTGCTGTCGCGGATGTACGCTTCGGTGGAGGCGTGCGAAGAGATCGGCAAGGGACGCAAGAACGCCCGGATGCGCAAGAAGCATTTCCCTGCCGACGAAGATGGGAGCAAGCCGTTCATCCAATGCGAATACGCCCATGCCATGGGCAACGGTCCCGGCGGCATGGCCGAGTACCAGGAAGTGTTTTACAGGTACGATCGCCTGCAGGGCGGGTGCATCTGGGAATGGGTCGACCACGGTATTCTGCAGGTCGACGACCTCGGCGAAGAATACTACGCCTACGGCGGCGACTTCGGTGAAGACCCTCACGACAGCAACTTCGTGTGCGATGGCCTCATCCAGCCCGACCGCAATCCCTCACCTGGTCTGCTCGAGTTCAAGCAGGTCATCCAACCCGTGCAGGTGGCCGCGGCCGACCTGGCAAACGGCAAGGTGAAGCTGGCCAACCGTTATGACTTTGCCAACCTCGATCATCTGGTGATGAGTTGGTCGGTCGAAGCCGATGGCACGACGATTGATTCCGGTGCCATGCCTCCACCCAGCATTGCCCCCGGAAAAACCAAGACGGTAACGATCCCCTTTGAACTGCCGCTTCCGGGCGCAGGTGTGGAGTATTTTCTGACGGTTCGCTTCACACTGATTGCCGACACCAACTGGGCCGATGCGGGGCATGAAGTCTGCTTCACGCAATTGAAGTTGCCGGTTGAAGCGGAAATGCCCGCGGAGCCTGCCGGCGCCATGCCGTCGCTGCACTGCGAATGCGATGGCAACTGGATCGAAATTGAAGGCAACGATTTTGCCCTCACGTTCGACAAGGTGCGTGGCCGCATCGCGCGGTGGACACACAACGATGTCGACATCCTCGAAGCCGGTCCGAAGCTCAACTTCTGGCGTGCCCTGATCGACAACGAACGGCACGGCGGTGAAGGCGGTAAACTCAAACGCGCCTGGGAAGCAGCTCGTCTTTACCAGTTGCAGGAACGCATCAATGAAGTGACTGGTGAGAAAGTGTCCGACAGCGTGCGGCGGATTACCGTCAAGTCGCGCATTGCTCCGCCCGTGCGCGACATCGGCATCGACTGCGTGGCGGTCTACACCATCTTCGGCAACGGTGAAGTGCAACTCGAAGCCAGCGGCAAGCCGGTTGGCGACTGGCCCGACATGCTGCCGCGCATCGGTTGGCAACTGGAACTGCCCGGCGAGATGGATCATGTGCAGTGGTTCGGCCGCGGCCCCGGCGAAAGCTATGCCGACCTGAAGCTGGCCACCCGCATTGGCGTTTTCGATGGTGCCGTGGAAGACCT
Source organism: Phycisphaeraceae bacterium (assembly GCA_028277685.1). GTDB lineage: Bacteria > Planctomycetota > Phycisphaerae > Phycisphaerales > Zrk34 > JANQFT01. The sequence continues at coordinate 659 of JANQFT010000040.1, read as the reverse complement.
TTACTTCCCCTACATCTATCCCCAGGAAAACGGTAACCGCAGCGATACGCGTTGGGTCGCCATCGCCAACCCGCAAGGCGTCGGTCTGCTGGCGTGCGGTGAACCCACACTCAACTTCGGCGCCAGTTGGTACACCACCGCGGGCCTGCACGAAGCCACCCACACCAACGAACTGGTGGAAGAAGACTTCGTCACCCTCAGCCTCGACCACGCCCAGAACGGCATCGGCAGCGCGAGCTGTGGCCCGGCCCTGCTCGAACAACACCAACTGAAAACCGGCCCGTTCCAGTTCGCCCTCCGCCTGCGCGGGATCGACCTGAGCAGCGCGAACCCCGCAGCGATTGCCAAACAACGCGGCGCGGTATGACCATTGTAGATCAACGTAGGCCCGGGCCTGCCCGGACCTGCGAAAAGAAAATAGCCCCGGGTGGTAACCCGGGGCTGCTTCTTTCAGAACTCCGGACAGTTCGGATCAATCCGGAACGCAACCTAAAGATACTGAACCGCAAGACGTTACAAAGGCACGTGCGCTCTGGACAACTCCGAATGCTTCCGGTGAGTTGGGACTGGATGTAGTCAGTTCTCAGTCCGAAACTCCCGCCGATCCAGTCAGGTCCATCGCTGAGGACGAAGCCCTCAATCAGGATGACATCGACGTT
>JANQFT010000015.1 GCA_028277685.1 Phycisphaeraceae bacterium | reverse complement strand
GCTTGATGATCGCCTGGTACGTTTTCCAACTGACTGTGGGCGGAACCGAGTGATCGGAGTGGTAGGCGTAGCCCTTCGTGGCCATGCCTGCGGCGAACTTACTGGCAATCTCCGCCTCGATTTTCTCAAGATCATTGGTGGCCATGATCATCACGTCGATGTTGCCGAACATGGCGAGTTGATCGCCGTATTTCGGACACAGGTTACGGATGTCCATACCGGCCTTGGCCTCGATGGGCTGGAAGCAATCGAAGCCCGCTTCCACGTACAGGTCCATCACCGCGTTGACGTTGCCATCGGTGTGGTAGATGAACTTCATGCCGTTGGCGTGGGCGAAGTCTGCCAGTCGTTTATGCTGTGGCCAGATCAGGTCCTTGTACATCTGAGGCGAACAGAACGTGGCGTGGTTGTAGGCCATATCGCCATAGGTCCACAAGCCATCGAAATCCATGCCGGCGTCGAGGCAAGCCTGGTAATCGGCGATGATGCGATCGGTGTACGTGGCGGCGATGTCAATGACCCACTCCGGATCAGTGGCCATGGCGATGGCGGTTTCTTCATCCCCGATGAGCGCCCGGGTCACTTCGAAAGGTTCAACGCCGGTCAGGTGGACCCACAGGTCATACTTGCGACCGATGGCATGATACTCGCGAAGTTGATCCGGTTTGAGTTGCATACCACGTTCGGCCAACATCGGCTTGAACTTCGTTTCCCACTTCTCGCGACTGTCACACTCAAAGCCAAGATGTTCCGGCGTACCCTGGCGATTCTTCCACCAGCGAGCAATGCGGCCGTGACCATCGCGCCGCACGACTGTCTCCTCATCTTCTTCGATGGTCTGGTCACCCTCGTAGGGCGTGGGCCAGTTCCAACCCACGCTAAACAAATCGCTCTGCAGCAGTCGCTTCACCCCGGTTTCGCCGCCTTCCAGTCCCTCTTCAGTCCATCGTTTGATGGTGTCAGCCCAGAAGTGTTCATGACGCGGTATGCGATCGTGATCCTGCCGTGCAAGCATACGGTTCATGCGTTCCTGGCCGGTCAACGTGGTTGTGGTCGAAGTCATGTGAATCCTACTTCCAGGGGGGGGTTACTTGGCGCAGCCGCCTTCGCCGCTGGGCCGAACGTGCGGCCGATGAATGTCAGAGATGCCTTTCCAAGCATGCGGATCGTTACCCGCAACCATCACGATATCTCGAAAATCACCGAGCGCCACATGCTTCGCCTGCCAGTGTTCCGATGAGTTCCACGGCAACAACGACTGAGCGCTCATGTAGTGATTCACCAACGCGCGACGGTATCCGCTCGTCTTGCGATTGGGTAACGAACGGTGCAGCAGGTAGCCGTTGAAGAACACCACTGATCCGGCCTTCACTTCGACGGGGATGGCATCGTCATCGGTATAGGGGAAGCCACGCGATTCGTTGGCGCAGTCGAAGCGATCATCGTTATGCTCGGCCATCTCCCACAGAATGCCCGGCTGATGCGAACCGGGAATCACCCACAGGCAACCGTTCTCAACGGTCGCATCGTCCATGGCAATCCACGCACCGGTAAGAGAGCGATCGCGCGTGGGAATGTAACACTCATCCTGATGCCATGCCTGGCCAGGTTTGCCCGCAGCCTTGATGAACAGCATCGACTGCATGCACTTCACATCCGGCCCGATCACATCAATCAGGACATCTGCCACATCGGGGTGCTTGACCGCATCGAGCATCACCTGCGATACCTTGTGCGGAAAGTGAATGCAAAGGTAACGATGCATCACCTCATCGTCGGTCAGGTCATCGTGTGGACCGAGCCAACCGTTGTACGAGCCATACCCGCCGCGACAAATGTGCAGTGCATCATCACGCAAGCGGCGGATCGCCTGGGCATCAAACACATCTTCTGCGATGTGGAAGCCCTGTTCGTGGTACTTCGCGGCGCGCTCGGACACACTCGTCGCTGTCGGGTTGAGTGCAAGATGACTCATGCGTTTCCTTTCAATCCCGCCAGGTAAGCTTATAACCTGTAATTTGTGATACAATGCCTCACATGATCGATTACGTGTCTGATAGTGATATCTGGCCGCTTCCCGCAAAAGTGGTATTCGGTGACGTGAGCTACAACGCCGGAGCGAGTTTCGGGCCTCGCATTCAACCGGACGTTCAACTGGTACTGATCATCAGCGGCAGCTTGCGGGTACGCGTGAATCAGACCAACCATCATGTGGCTGCGGGGCATGTGATCTGCCAGATGCCCGGGGGCGAGGAGCATTACCGGTTCGACCGGCACCAACCGACAGAACACACCTGGGTATCACTGACTTACGGTGGCCTGCCGCCATCCATCGCAGCGCTTCTGCGTGACCTGCCACCGGTCGCACCGTTTGCGCCTGGACTGGATGAATCTGTACGGTTGGGCATTCAGTTGCAGTACACCGCACGCCCTGCGCCATGGGAAGCGATGCGGCGACTTGCGCTGGCGTGCCTGCTGCTTCACGTGCAGGATCTGGATCCGCAGCGTGTGTCCTCAAGCGACAGACGCGTCCCCACGCCTGTCGCTCGCGCGCTCGCCTACGTTGACCAGCAATTGAGCCACCCGATGAGTCTGGATAACCTAGCCAACGCCGCCTGCGTTAGCCCCGCCCATCTCACACGCCTGTTCCGCCAACACGTTGATTGCACCCCCATGGCATACGTATGGCGAAGACGCACCGAACGCGGCGCCAACCTGTTACGCAATACCGGCTTGAGTATCAGCGAGGTGGCTTACCAGGTCGGCTTTGTCAGTCCGCATCACTTTTCACGTCTGATGCGTCAACACACGGGCAAATCACCAAGGCAATTACGGCAGTCATCCTGGCATTCTGATGCAGGCTGATCAGTCGTACCGGCCATATCGATCGACCACATCAATCATGAACTTGTACGTTTCCCAACTCACATCAGGGGGGACAGAATGATCGGAGTGGAAACCGTAGCCCTTGATGGCCATGCCTGCCTGTAACCTGGCACGAATGTGATCTTCAATGGCATCGTGATCATTGGTTGCAAGCACCATCTTGTCGATGTTGCCCCAGAAGGACAGCGATGTGCCAAACGTCCGCGTCAACTCCTCCAGACACATGTTGGCCGCCGCTTCCAGGGGATGCAGGCTGTCGATGCCTAATTCGACGTATTGATCGACCAGCGCATTCACGTTGCCATCGGTATGGAAGAGCACCGTCATGTCGTTCTGATGGAACCAGTCGATTAAACGTTGATGGTCGGGACGAATCAGTTCGCGATACATCTGGGGGGAGAACATGGGCGCGTGGTTGTAGCCCATATCGGCGGAAAGGAACACACCGTCGGGCTTGACTCCGGCATCGAGGATAGCCTGCAGGTTTTTAATCAGCACATCGGTGTAGGTGCTTGAAACATCACGAATCCAGTCCGGGTCCGTGGCCATGGCGATCAGGGCAATCTCATCACCCATCACACGTTTCATGAATTCATATGCTTCGATGGTGCCGATCATCGCCCAGCGTTTCTTGCGTTGTGCCAACTCATATCGACGCGCAATGTGATCTCCCGGAATCTGGACCGGGTTATTCAACAGTGCCGGACGGTACACCGATTCCCATACGTCGCGGCTGTCGCAGCCGAATGCGAGATGTTCCGGCGTGCCCGATCGCCCTTTCCATTGACGCAAAGTTGCACCCCAGATGTCAATCACATCCTGTGTTGCGTCATCTTCGCGCACGACTTCATGTCGACCGGGAAAGATGGCCGGCTGAAACCAGACAAGTTGCGTGACATCCGCATCCAGCACGTCGTAAGCGGCATCGCGATCACCCACAAGCCCCTCGCGCTGCCAACGCTCAATGGTTTCCGGCCAATAGCTTTCGTGCCGGGGCACACGGTCGTGATCCTTACGGCGATGCATTCGAATCACGCGTTCCCTGCCGGTCAATGCTGCCATGTGTGCACCCCTGCTATGAAAAAGTCACCTGACGAACGGATCGCCAAGTGACCATAACATGGCTTGATTGTGCTGGGAAGTGCTATCAGGCAGCAGTCAGGGTGCGTGCGATGTCCACAGCGCTGGCGGCGTCGGCAGCGTAGCCGTCGGCGCCGATCTGATCAGCATATTCCTGGGTGATGGGGGCACCGCCGATGATGACCTTGGCTTCGATGCCTTCGGATTTCATCTTCTCGACAGTATCTTTCATGGCGGGCATGGTGGTGGTCAACAGGGCTGACAGACCGATGACCTGGGCATTGTGTTCCTTTGCCGCAGCCACGAATTGATCGGGGGTGACGTTGGTACCCAGATCGACCACTTCGAAGTTGGCACCTTTCCACATCATGGCGACCAGGTTCTTACCGATGTCGTGCAGGTCGCCCTGGACGGTGCCGATGATGGCGGTGAAGTCCGGACGGATGCCGGCTTCCACGAGGACCGGTTCAAGCAAGCCCATGGCTTCTTTCATGGCGCGCGCGGCGATGAGTACTTCGGGTACAAAGATTTCATTCGCCTTGAAGCGACGGCCCACATCGTCCATACCCTCAACCAGTGCGGCGAGGATATCCTGCGGCGGGGTGCTGCCGTCGAGT
>JANQFT010000624.1 GCA_028277685.1 Phycisphaeraceae bacterium | reverse complement strand
AGCCTTGACGCCAAACAAACGCCCGGGCAGACCCGGACCTGCGACAATCACTCGTGAGGTAGCGTCATGGAGAACGGCAATACTTCCATCGAATCGGATCGTCTGCCCGTATCCGTTCTGTTTGTTACCTTTGGTTTGTTCGCATGTTTGGGGGCGCTGTGCGTCACGATGGGGATGATGATCGACAACTTCAGTTTTGGTGAAGGGCCACGTGCTGTGGTGGCGAGCGCTCTGTTCGCTGCGATCGCTTTTGGTGTATTCAACTGCGTTCCCTATGTGTTGATGGCGGTGGGGTACTGGTTGTGTCGTTACCGATCATGGGCAGCCGCGGTGTTGTTTCTGGGTGCAGTACCGCTGTGCGTGTTTGGGCCTTATGGCATCTATCAGAGCATGTACGTGGACCTCGATCCGCAAAGTGCCCTGATCTTCCTGTTCATGCCGATTGTCCTCTGCGTCGCATGCGCGCCGCTGGGCGTTGTGGTGTCGATCGTGTGGTTGATGTCCACACCTTGGCAGCAGGGGCTGAGGGCTTAGGTCCAGGCCTGCCCGGACGATTGCTTCAAGACCATGGTCTACACGAACTGTCCGGGCAGGCACCGGACCTGCGGTTGTACTTCTCGTTTTTGTCCAGCATGTTCTCGACGGCGTGCGTTCCTAATATTGGGGCGCGTTTTTTCTTACCCCTCCCCCGAAGGGGGAGAGGTTTGGTACGCCGCTCTGACATGGGATGACGCGCAGATCATGGCTTGTAAGTGGTTATTTTATAAATGAATACGATCGTCTACTCAGGTAGATGCGTACTGTCAGCCCCGGATTCCCGCACCGTGCGCGTAAGTGTAGTTGGTGCAAGGGGATGGAGTATCGGGTATCGGGGGGGAGGGCCTGTGCGGCGTTTTGCTTCCGAGGTTAGCCGGCGATCGCCGGAAATCCCCGGACCGGCGCGGTGCTGCGATCCGGATTGGAAAGCGAATAGCATCCGCACCGATCAACCGATCAACGAATCAACTTCCCACGTTCCTAATTGGGCGCATGTTTATTCGGAGATGTCCGCTTGAGTTGACTGTGCGTTACACTATTGCGTCCCTTGGAGAGTGTGCATGACGTGGCGTGCTGTGTTGTTGGGTCTTCTGTTGGCTGCTGTGGTGAGCGCGGCGGCGTACTTCAACGATTATGTGATTGGCCAGAAGTGGTTCATCGGCTTCCATCTACCGGTGGTGGTGATGGGCCTGGCGTTGCCGTTGGCGCAGTTGATCAACCCATTGCTGCACAAGTTGAAGCCGGGCCTGGCGCTGCGGTCGAGTGAAATGGCGGTGGCACTGGGGTTGATGTTGATCGCCTGCGCGATGCCGGTCTCCTCGTTCTGGCGGTACTTCTCAACCGTCACCACCTTGCCCGCACGGCAGGCGCTGACCCAACCGGGTTGGCAGGCAATCGAGGCGATGTCTTATGTGCCGGGCGGGCCGGACCGGTTGGCGGCCGGGCATGTGCGTGATTGGCCTGGCATGATTGCGCTGATGCGCGAGGTGGATGACCAACCGCGCGATGATGAAGATGTGACTGCCGCGATCGCCTGGTCGCTTTATCAGCATGCCGATGGTGCTGGCCAACGCGCGTGGTCGCTGGCAACCAGAGATAGCGCTGACCCTGAACCCAACCAACGCACCATCGAAACGCTACGTCGGGCGATCAACAGTGCGCTGTCCGATGAAGACTTCGCCGCTTCGCCACCACTCAATGCCTTGCGTGATGCAGCTCTGGAAAAACTGAATATCACCGGCGAACCGGATGCGTGGCAAACCGTGCGAGTCAACCGACGTGTGCTTGCTGCGGCGTTGCCTGAAATGGTGCTGCCTCCCCCAGCGGGCAGTGGTGCCATGATGGATGGCGGCCGGTCGAATTCACCGGTCGTCGATCGATTGGTTCGTGGTGATGACGATGGTGATGTGCTTGGGGTGAATGCGGTGCCGTGGGGGTCGGTGTGGCCCACGCTTCGGGTTTGGGGCGGGGTGGCGCTGCTGGTGGCATTGGCGACGCTGTGTTTGATGGCGATCGTGCATCCGCAGTGGAGTCAGCGTGAGTTGCTGACCTACCCGATTGCCCAGTTCGTCACCGAAGCCACGCGACGCGAACCCGGTTCGGTCTTCCCCAAGGTTTGCCGGGCGAACCTGTTCTGGATTGGATTCATCGTTGCGTTTGGTTGGTTGCTGATTCGCGGGCTTCACTGCTGGTTCCCGGATTACGTGCCGGATGTGATGACGGAATTGAACTTCAACCCACTGAAAGAGATTGCGC
>JANQFT010000128.1 GCA_028277685.1 Phycisphaeraceae bacterium | reverse complement strand
GGGTCAGTTGGTCCAGTTCGCCGAACTTACCGCGCAGGGCATCCAGTTCTCCCTGCTCATCGAGTAATTCGCACATTTCTGTCGCCACCCGCGTGATGTCCGGGTAGCCGTAGCCTCCGGCCGATCCTTTCAGATCGGTGCACATCTTCTTGATGGCGGCCTCGTTGTTTTCTGTCTGCAGCAGTGATTCGAGTGCGCGCACATTGCGCTCGAGTCTTGATACAAAGCTGATGATCAGTGGGCGCATCTTGGTGTTGCCCCATTCGGTGCTCATCAGCGGACCACCTGCGCCGCCGGCTGCGGACAAATGCTCGGTGCAGATTTCGATCAGTTTTTCGATGGAGAAAGGCTTGGTGACAATATCGGTGCATCCGGCATCTTTGGTTTGTTGCACCTCTTCACTGTCCGCATCGGGCGACACGGCGATGATCGGGCGAACAAACCCTTTTTCACGCATGGCGGAGGTGAATTCCGCACCCGTCATGCCGGGCAGGGCGACGCTGGTGAACACCATGTCGAAACTGCTTTCGCCGAGCTTCTCCATCGCTTCCATACCGTTTTCTGCCACCGTCACGTCCACGCCCAGGTTTGTCAGGTGATAGCGCAGCAGTTCCTGATCATCGACCAGATCATCCGCGTAGAGCACATTGCCGCTGAGTTCGGGCAACTCCACGCTTTCTTGGCCATCGCTGGTGGTACGTACACAGTTGTTCACGAACAGTTGCAAGTCGATCGGTTGGTCGAAGCGCATGCCGATTTCGTGAACGTGTCCTTGGACGTGTTGGCAGCGTACGATTTTTCCGGAAGCAGGAATTTCCGCATCGCCATCTTTGGTGATCAGTTGCACGTGTGCCCGGCTGCCCACGTACAGAAAGTTGCCGTGCAGGAATCCAAGACCGATCGACGAAATATTGCGCGGCCGCACCAGGTAGTTGCACATCGAGCCACCGGGATGTTGTAGTTTCAACAAGATGCCTGTACCGCCCTGATAGGGCAGTCGTTCTTCCTGGCGGAGTTCCGCGCCGTAAGTTTCGGCCGTACGGCGGTTCATCTGGGTGATGAGGGCGTCCTTTTCGGCATCGGTGAGCCGCAGGGCGTCCACCCCCTTATCATTCTGGCCTGATAACGACAAGGTCTTCTCTCCACGCAAACACCGTGCGCGGCACGTAACCGTAGTGCCACAACCTCTGTATCGTCCGTTACCTGTCGTGCCTAAAGCCGCCCTCGCCCCATCGGCTCGCTTTTGATGATCGGTTGCCGGTGGTCTGTGCCGGTTAGCACGGTTACCATGTGCAGGTTCGGAAAATGCGGTTCCCCAAGCTCTGTGATTATCGGAAGACCATGGCTCAAAACAGACGTAAAACACGCCAGGTAACGGTTGGTGACGAGCGCGTTGGCATCGTGAAAATCGGCGGCGATGCCCCCGTGGCCGTGCAAACCATGACTGCAGGCTACACCTACGAAATCGATACTTGCGTGGCGGAAATTCAACGCCTCGCCGCCGCCGGGGCCGACGTGGTGCGCGTGGCCGTGCCGGAAAAGAAAGATACCGAAGCCCTGCGCCAGATCATCCCCCAGGTGACCGTGCCGATCGTGGCGGATGTGCACTTCCACTTCAAGCGCGCGCTTGAAGCGATTGAAGCCGGCGTTCACAAAATTCGCCTCAACCCCGGCAACATCGGCGATGAAAAACAGGTCGCCGAAGTGATTGATGCCTGTAAGGAACGTCACCTGCCCATCCGTGTGGGCGTGAACGAAGGCTCCATCGTCGAGCGCCGCGACAAGCAGAAGCGACAAAGCGAACTGGCCGGCGTGTTCGGGAATGATCGCCACGGCAATCTGTTGGCCATCATGATCGCGAAGCTGGAAGAGTACCTGGAAATTTTCTACCAGCGCGATTTCTATGACATCGTGATCTCCGCGAAAAGTCCCGATCCGAACCTGGTGATTCGCGCGTACACGGAAATCTCCAAGCGGTTCGATCATCCGCTGCATCTGGGTGTCACCCACGCCGGCCCGCGCGAGACGGCCATCGTGCGCAGCGTGGTGCCGTTGGGGCATCTGTTGGCCTCGGGCATCGGCGACACCATTCGCATCAGTTACGCCAACGACCCCGCGCTGGAAGTGGAAGACGCGCTGGAGATGTTGTACTGCCTGGAACTGCGCGAGCGGAAGGGCGTCGATTTAATTGCGTGTCCGACCTGCGGGCGCATCCAGGTCGACCTGTTTACCCTGGTGCAGCAGGTGCGCAAACGACTGGAAGAAATCGAGCTGCCTATCAAGGTGGCGGTGATGGGTTGCATTGTGAACGGTCCGGGTGAAGCGGAAGGCGCGGATGTGGCCGTGTTCGCCGGTGATCGCCGCGGCATCATCTATGTGCAGGGCGAAAAGGTCGCCAACGTACCCGAAGAAGAAATTCTCGATGCCCTGTTCGCCGAGTGCGAAAAGTTCCAGGCCAAGGTGCAAGCCGGCCAGGCCAAGCTGGGCGAGAAGACCGTGGAAATCACCGTCCCGCAGGACGACGCCACCCCGCTGACCGTCAAGGGTGAGTAACCGCAACGTTCCTGCGATATAATCCCAGCAAAGCCACTGGGACCACGCCATGTCCGATGTGTCCGATCATCCCACCGTTCGGTATCAGCTCAACGGGGATGATCTTGCTCATTACTTCCAGCACACGATGAAGTCAGCCCCGTCGGTCAGGCGACGCAAACGCTTCATGCAGCGCGCGGGTGTGGTCGTACTGGTGGGGCTGATCGCCTACGGCATGATCCGCCAGGAAGGCGACCTGCAACAGAAACTCACCGCAGCCTTGGCCACGGTGATCGTATTCTTCGTGATGTTCGGCTTGGTTGCCCTGACCATGCGCATCTTCGACCCCCGCAAGACGCAACTGAACCAGTTATTAGAACAGGCCAAGCGCGAGCAGATGCTCACTCAACAGCAACTCACCCTGACGGCGGATGGCGTGGAACTGAAGCACGGCGACTTGAGCGATAGCGCCGACTGGGCCGATATCACGCGGGTGGAAAAAGACGACCGTCTGCTTTACCTGTACGTGGCCGACGTCTCAGCATTCATCGTGCCCCTTGACGCCTTCGCCACACCCGATGAGGCCAACCGTTTCATGCTCTTTGCCACCGTGCAGACCAAACGCGAGAGCGCGTAGTTCAAGTCAACACTTCAGGGTGCCACACGGCATCCGTCCGCGGTGCTGTGTGCGGTGTGACTTATTTTTTCTGAAACATATAGCACCCTTCGGGCTGCGATGTGGCACCCACCACCGGTGATGGACTGCTACTCGATCATCACCAACCCATCAGGCAGTTCATTCCGATCGGCCGTGCCGCGGGGCAGGGCGGCGGCCAGTTGATTGCCCGCACGCTCCACCGTGGTGATGATCGCCTGATCGATGCTGTTGCTGCGCAGTTGGCTCACCAGGTGTTTGCACCACTGATCCACT
>JANQFT010000571.1 GCA_028277685.1 Phycisphaeraceae bacterium | reverse complement strand
GACCATGGACAACTCCCCCATGGTGTTGTTCATCAGCAGCACCGGCCAGCCGGTCACCACGCCGCGCGGCAGTTATTCCAACGTCGCGCAGATGTTGCGGAACATGAACTTCGATGTGCGCGAATGGTCACCCGTACCGCAGCGCACGCCTTGGGGTCAGCAGCCCCCCCAGCCCATGCCCCAGCCGGCTGATGGTCAGACGATGGTGATGATCGTGCTGCCCCCACCGCCGCCATCACCGCAGATGCCCATCAAGCCGGCCGAACAGCAGGTAAGCCAGGTGGTGCAGGATCACCTGAATGCAGGTGGCCCCGCGCTGATCTTCGTCGCCCCATCACCCATGGCCCGGTTCGGCGGCGCCGATAGCAGTGCCGCGATGCTCGAACCGTTTGGCATCAAAGCGCAGACGGATCGTTTGATCTTCCGCCCCCACGTGGGTCGGGGTGGTCGCGTGAACCCGGTGAGTGTGCATGAGTCGAGCCGGTGGCCCGCAGATCATGCCATCGGCCAAGCGGTACAAGGATTGGCGGGTGTGATCGTGCAGGCCGTCCCACTCATCGCGCCAGAAGACGATGCCATTCAATGGTGGCCGCTTGCTCAAACGAACGAAGGCAGTTGGGCCGAGACCGACATGGAGCGTCCCACCGAACCCACGACCGACTCGCCCAAACCACGTGGCCCATTCACTGTTGGTCTTGCGGCACAAAAAGAGGATGCACGACTGATCGTCATCGCCGACACCATGTTCGCCACCGACCGTATCACGCGCGCCGGGCGGTACAACGTCAGTGGGGATGTGGCTTACTTTCTACCCTACTCGGCCAACAGTGAACTGTTCGTCAACGGCGTCTACTGGTTGGCCGGCATGGACGACCTGATCGCCACCACCGCGCGTACGCAGGATGTGCGACGCTTCGAGTCGATCAGCCCGGCCGCACGCACCACCGTCACCTGGACACTGTTGGCCGGCCTGCCGCTGCTCTGCCTGGCGACCGGCGGCGTGGTCTGGTTAGCTCGACGCAAATGATTCTGAAGGCATTAAGGCATTGAGGCACGTAGGCACGGAAGCGATTTCAAGCCGAGCGAGATCATGAATACCAAGGGAACTTACATCACGTTACTCCTGGCCATCCTGCTGGGTGGTTACTTCGTTGTGTTCGAAACCGACATGCTGGGCATGGCTGAATCATCCCGGCGCGATCGCGAACGTCGCGGCGAAGTCAGCAGCCCGTCTGCCGGCAAAGCTTTCGATGCACTGGATGGCATCACTACCGACGACATTGCGTCGCTTGATATCAGACAAGGCGATGCACCCGCCGTAACCATCACGCGCACCGGCGATGCCGATTCCTCATGGCAGCAGACTGCCCCTGCCACGTTCGCCATGCAAACATGGTCCATGGATGAGCTGCTGAATGATGCGATCGGGCTTCGTTACACCAGTCGCATCAAGCCTTCGGAACTCTCGCCTGCGACGGCGGGGCTTGAGCCGGCCAAAGCACAACTGCGCATCTCCGGTAAGCACAACGATGAGTCATTCACCCACACTCTGCACTTTGGCCGCACGGTGGCTGCTGGTCGTGCCTACTTGCGCATTGACGACAATCCAACCATTTACGTGGTGAACGATCGCCTGCACAAACGATTGAATCAACCGGTCAGTGATTTGCGGAGCAAGTCGTTGGCCACCATCACCCCCGGAAGTGTGCAACATATTTCGCTGGTGCGTGGTGATGAAAAGGTTGAGTTAACCCAGGACGCCGGCATCTGGCGGATGATCGCGCCACGCGTCGGCCGTGCAGATCGGGCCAAAGCAGAAGAACTGGTCAACGCGATCAGTTACGCTTCGGTCGCTGAATTCATCGAAGATGCGCCAGCATCGCTGGCACGATTCGGCCTGGACAAACCCGCCGCCATCTTGACGCTGCACCAAACAACCATCACCGAAGAAGACGAACGCACCTACAAACTTGCTATTGGCAACCCAACCGACCTGTCGAAAGAACACTACTTCGCCATGTGGCAAGACGTACCGGTGGTGTTCACGCTGGGTAAATCAACATTTGAAAAGCTGCGCATGCCTGCAGAGGACATGGCAAGCAGGAAGTTGGTTGAGGTGTCTGCAGGTAATGTACAGCAGGTGGCAATCAACCGCAGAACCGGAACATTAGTATTTGTGAAGAACAATGGCGCCTGGTCATTTGGCGATCCAGAACCAGATTATTCAATCGATGGTTCGCGTGTGAAAGAGCTGATCAAAGAGTTGACGACACTCCAGGCGGCGAGCATCGACACCCGTGATTCCCCGAAGCTGGCGAAACCGGACGTAACCCTCACCATCACTGCCGGTGGGGATGAGCACGTGCTGCATCTGAATCTCGTCGGGGAAGAGTATCGCGTTCGACTGACAGGAGAAACGTTCACGAAACTGGTTCCCGCAGAAAAGCTTGAGTGGGTTAACAAAAACGCACTGTTCTTCCGCGATCGCACCATCCTGAATGTTCCGCCGGAAGACATCACCGGGCTGAAATTAAGGCGCAGCGGTCCACACGCCGCCTCTTACAGCTTTGCGCGTGATAAGAACGGCGCATGGCAAACCGATGGCCACGATACTGCCGCCGTGAATCGTTTGCTCGGATTTTTCACCCCCCTGCGGGCTACCGAATGGGGACCATGGAAAGCATCCGCCGATCAACCGGGGCAAGTGAATGTGACAATCAGCTTGCGCGATGGCAACTCTCGACAATTCATGTTGCTCGATCCTTCAGCACATGCTGCAGCCATGGATGATGTGGACACGGATTTTCGTATCGAACCCGATCTGACTGCGTTACTGCTCAGCGAACTGCGTGATCGCGCCGTGTTGAAATTCGATGTGGATCAGATCGCATCGATCGGCATCGGCAACAACGTGGTCAGCCGCAGCACCGATGGCACATTCACCGGTGATTGGGGACGTGACATCGACGAAGCGAAAGCCGGCGCATTGTTCGACACCATCAGTGGTTTGAAAGTGGAGCACTGGCTGCAAACGGCATCCCCCGCCGGCGATCGACTGGCCTTACAGGTGAACACGCGCGACAGCCGTTCGCGGTTGCTGAAGTTGTGGCAGGCGGATAACGGCAAAGCCATCGGCCAAGTCGATGATGGCCCGTATTTCACGCTACCGGCCGATGTGTATGCGAAGCTGACTGCGGGTGTGTTGGCCGCATCAGAGAAGTGAACGCTAACGCATACCGTCGAACATGTTCATCTGGTAGCGTTCGAGTTCGAGTTTGCTGATGGGGTGGGTAACATCGAGTCGATAGTCGCCGCTCCAGCATGCAGTGCAGTATTGGCCGGAGTCTTTGCTGACGCAGCCCAGCATGCCTTCCAGCGACAGGTAATGCAGCGTATCGACGCCGAGGTACTCCGCAATCTCATCCACCGATCGATTGTTGGCAATCAGTTGGTTGGGGTCAGGGAAGTCGACGCCCATGTAGCAGCCGTGCCGGATCGGCGGACACGAAACACGGAAGTGAATCTCCTTCGCGCCTGCCTTTTTCAACTGCACCATCTTGCCGCGTGTGGTCGTGCCCCGCACGATGGAATCATCCACCACGATGATGCGCTTGTCGCGCACCACTTCCTCAATCACGTTCAGCTTCAATTGCACGGCAGTGGTGCGCTGTGCCTGGGTGGGCTTGATAAACGTGCGCCCGACGTAACGATTCGGCACGATGCCTTCACGGAACGGAATACCGCTGGCCCGGGCATAGCCCAGTGCGGCCGATCGACCGGAGTCGGGCATCGGTATCACGTAGTCCGCCTCAACGGGCAGTTCGCCAGCCAACGTCTCGCCCATCTTCTCGCGGACCAGTTGCACGGTATCGCCAAACAGTTTGCTGGATGGATTGGCGAAGTACACATGCTCGAAGATGCAATGGCACGACGGGATATCCGCGAAGAAGCGGCGGCTCTTCACCCCTTCTTCCGACAGCGTGACGATCTCGCCCGGCTCCACCTCGCGGATCATCTCTGCCCCGATGGCATCGAGCGCTACTGACTCACTGGCCACGCAGTCGTAACCGTCTTCTGTCTTGCCGAGCACCAACGGACGGAAACCCCACGGATCGCGCACCGCTTCAATACGATCGGGAAACATGATCAACAGGCTGTACGCACCTTGCAGGTGTTGCAGCGCGTGATAGAGCGGGTCAGACTTCTTCTGGTGGTTCGGGGCGGCCAGCAGATGGAAGATCACCTCGGTATCGGTGGAGGTGTGGAAGATGTGGCCGTCTTGCTCGAACTGTTTTCGCAGCAGATGCGCATTCACCAGGTTCCCGTTGTGGGCGATGGCGGATTGCCCACCGCTGAACTCCTGGAGGATCGGTTGAATGTTGCACGACCTGCCCGAACCCGTCGTCGAGTATCGGTTGTGCCCAATGGCCGCGCAGCCTTCGAGTCTGGCGAGGGTTTCCTCATTGAACACCTCGCTGACCAGACCGTGGCCTAAGTGCGCATCGAGTTGCTCACCATCGCTGATGGCGATGCCAGCCGACTCCTGGCCACGATGTTGCTGGGCGTAAAGGGCGTAATAGGTGCGTGGTGCGCTATCGGCCGGGCCCCAGATGCCGAACACGCCGCATTTGTCTTTCTTTTCAGAACCGCTTGGCACAGCGTTATGACCTCTTGATTGGAGGCTAAAGAATCAAACTAGCGATGCTCTGTTGCCAGGTCAAGCGGGCATGCGTTAGGCTATGAAAATGATCTTCGATCGACGATCTCCGATGTGCGATCTTCGATGAGGCCATCGGTGGGATTGCACGCGATAGATCAAAAGATCATCGATCACACATCGGAGATTCGTCCATGCCCATTGACATCGATGCGATCAGCGAACCTGTCGCATTGCAGCCGCGCACCAAACCGCAGCCCAAGCAGATGGACAGCAGCCAACCTGCGCCAGGCGTGCTCGTCATTGGCTCGATTAACATGGACCTGGTCGTTCGCAGTGACCACATGCCCCAACCCGGTGAAACAGTGATGGGTAGCGAGTTCGCCACCATCCCCGGGGGCAAAGGCGCGAACCAGGCTGTCGCCGCGGCAAGAATCGGGGGCAGTTGCAGCATGATCGGCCGAGTGGGCGATGATGTATTCGGCAAACGCCTCATCGAAAATCTTCGACTGAACCATGTGGAAACCAACCACGTGCGCATCACCCAGGACTGCCCCAGCGGCGTGGCGGTGATCAGCGTGGATGGATCGGGCGAAAACGCAATTACCGTCGTCAGTGGCGCCAATGCACAGCTTTCACCAGATGATGTGAACGCACTGGAAAACGCGATCGCCAAAGCGAAAACCATCGTCCTTCAATTGGAAGTACCCATGCCCACGGTCTGCCGGGCAGCGCAGTTGGCCAAACAACACGACGTCCCAATCGTTCTCGATCCCGCCCCCGCCCCACCTGAAGGCCTGCCCAATGAACTGATGGAAGTGGACATCATCACGCCCAATCAGACCGAAGCGCAGTTGATCACCGGAGAACCGGTACGCAACGCTGCTGATGCGAAGATGGTTGGCGCGGAATTGGTTCGTATGGGGGCGACGCATGCGGTGATTAAAATGGGCGGCGAGGGGGCGATGATCGTCAGCCTTGAAGGCGATATGCATCATGTGCCGGCCTTCCCGGTTTCGGTGGTCGACACCACGGCGGCAGGCGATGCCTTCACCGCGGCCATGGCGGTGGGATATGCCCAGGGACTCTCCATGCAGAAGGCCGTCACCATGGGCTGCGCGGCCGGAGCATTGGCGGCATCCGGTTTTGGCGCCCAAACGTCCATACCGAACCGATCTGCCGTAGAACAATTGTTAAGATCACGATCGTAAAATGTTAAGCCACACAGGTTTGGCAGATGGGGCGGTAAAGTCCGGTAAGGCTTAACCATGTTGGGGTCAAGGGCACAAGAGGCAATAAAAGGCTGGTTTCGCATTGACTTACGCAATGCACGTGGTATCGTTCTATGGTTTAGAGCAGTGTGAGAAGGCCAACGTTCCGGGACGACCCACCTAACATTGCGTCCGGAACGCAAACACCGACCTTTCTCCGTCCCCCTGATCCACAGGTGGGCACATTACGACGTAGACAACGCTGAGGGGCGAAAACACTGCCGATGACAGTGCGCGGCAGGTGTACAGACTTGCGGGCGTGAGGCCATGAACGATTGGGATGACGCAAAACGCCAGGTGCTTGAGGCGACCGACATCGTCCGGATGATCGGTGAGCACGTGGCCCTGCGCCCCCGCGGTAAGGAATTCATCGGGCTTTGCCCGTTCCACGACGACAAGAATCCATCGATGTATGTCAGTCCGGTCAAGCAGATCTACAAATGCTTCAGCTGCGGTGCAGGTGGAGACGTTTTCAGCTTCACCATGGACTACCACAAGATGAGCTTCCCTGAAGCCATGAAACATCTGGCCGACCGGGCGGGAATTCAACTGCCGGATCGCCCCAGCGGAGGTGGCGCAGCTTCCGGGGGCGGGGGGAGTACTTCAGATGATAAGCAACGCATTGCCGCGGCCAACGCCAACGCGTTGCAGTTTTTTCGCACGTTGCTCGGTCACGAAGAATACGGAAAAATCGCGCGCGATTATCTCGCTTCGCGCAGCATCAGTGACCAGATGATCGAAACCTTCGCCATCGGCTACGCCCCGGATCGCTGGGACGGCCTGGCCCAGACCATCGATTCCCGCAAGTGGGATCGTCGCGGCTTCGAGATGGCCGGCCTGATCACCAACCGCCCCACCGGCGATGGCTGCTACGACCGCTTCCGCCATCGGTTGATCTTCCCAATCCTCGATGGTACCGGGCGACCCATCGCATTTGGTGGTCGCGTGCTGGCGGGCAACACCCGTGACGATGCCAGCGATGCGAAGTACCTCAACAGCCCCGAGACACCGGTGTTCAACAAGTCGGCCACGCTGTACGGGCTGCATGCTGCCAAACAACCGATTATCCGCAGTCACACCGCGGTGATCGTGGAAGGTTACACCGATGTGATCGCCTGCCACCAGGCCGGCGTATGCAACGTGGTGGCTACGCTGGGCACAGCCCTCACCCGTCAACATGCCCAGGCCCTGCGTCACTTCTGTGATCGCGTGGTGCTGGTATTCGATGCCGATGAAGCCGGCCAAAAAGCCGCCGACCGCGCCCTTGAGGTGTTCTTCGGTGAGCGGATGGACGTGTCGATCGTGGTGTTGCCGGAAGGCCTCGACCCCGCCGACCTGCTTTCGCGCGATGAGGGTGTCGATCAATGGAACGATGCGATCGCCAATGCGGCGGACGCGATGGCCTTCCACTTTGCCCGTGTACGACACGCCGCGGAGCAAGTGGACACCCTCGCCGGCAAGCAGCGCATCTACGAAGACTACATCCGTCGCATCGCCCAACTCGGTGCCTCGCAACTGGCGCCCGAGCGCCGGGGCATGGTGATCCACCAGATCGCCGGCCTGATGCACCTCGATGCCGCCACCGTCGACGAAATGCTCCGCAAGGCCGCCCCGCGTCGCGCCTACACCGCCACGCAAACCGAGCAATCCACTGAACAAGCCCCCACCCCCACCGATCGCATTCATGCTGAACGTCTGATCGTGGGTTGTGTGCTCGCTCAGCCCAACCTGTTTCACGAAACCATGCCCGATGGTCGCAGTTTTGATGAAGCGATCGTCCCGAGCGACCTGGAACACGAAGACCTGCGCAACGTCTATCAGGTAGTGCACGATCATCTGGCGGAATCAGAAATGATGACCATCGCCGACATTCGCATGAAGCTGGAAGACGATGCCCTGGTGCGACTGGCGAGCGACCTGCAACTTGAGGCTGAGCGTTTGACTGAACAGTCATCCGATCGTCTCGCCGCAACATTGGCTGCCGCCTATAAAGCGTTATCACAGCTGCAACAGGACAAAGAGTACGAATGGAACAAGATGAAGCTGCGTGAAGAGCAGCCCGTTGATGAGGATGACATTACCGTGCTGGCCCGCAGGTTGGACCTTGCCCGTCAGCACGCTCAGACCCACCCGTCGGCCAAGCGCACGCCGCGGGTGGTGCAGTAGTAAGTTCCCTCTCCCTTCAAGGGAAAGGGTTAGGGTGAGGGTTGACACCACGCAAACCCAAGTGCCGTGGTCCAACCCCCTCACCCAACCTCTCCCCCACTCGGGGGAGAGGGGCAAAGTGAACTGTTTCGCATGGATGAGGTGTCCGTGCTGAACCTATTCCGGGATCGATACGTAACATAGGCCCGACCCATGACCGCACAGGCCGCCTGAAGAACGAGACAGAAAGCAGACTGACATGGCCACTGAAACCACTGAACTTCTTCAACCGACGAACACGCCCGAAGTCGATCAGTTGATCGCCACCGGCGCCAAGCGCGGCTGGATCAGCTACGACGAACTGAACAACACCCTGCCCGATGAAATGGTCGAGCCTGATCGCATTGACGAACTGCTTGTGCACCTCGAGCAGATCGGCGTGAAGCTGGCTGACAGCCGCAAGCTCCCCGCCGACAAGCGCGTGCAATTTGCCGAAGACGATAAACCCAAGCCGAAGATTCCCGACGTCGGTGAAGACGACGAGGAAGGCATCGTCGCCGCACTCGAAGAAGCACTGCAAGACGCTACCACCCGTCGCATCGACGACCCGGTGCGCATGTACCTCACGCAGATGGGCGAGATCAGCCTGCTCACCCGCGAAGAGGAAATTCGCTTGGCCAAGAAGATCGAAACCTGCCGCATGATCTTCCGCCGCAAGGTGCTGGAAAATGATTATGCCGTGCAGTCGTCCGTGGACGTGCTGGAACTGGTTCAGTCCGGCGAACTGCCGTTCGACCGCACCATGAAGATTTCCACCGCGGAAGAAGATGCCAAGACCAAAATTTCCATGCGGATTCCGCAGAACCTGGTGACGATCAAGAAACTTCTTGAGATGAACCGCGAAGACTGGGAAACGCTCGATACCACGCGCATGGCCAAAACCGCCCGCGCCGAAATGCAGGACACCATTCGTCGTCGTCGCCGCAAGTTGGCTACGCTGGTTGAAGAACTGTCGCTGCGAACCAGTCGCATTCAGCCGGTGCTGCACAAGCTGCGCAG
>JANQFT010000511.1 GCA_028277685.1 Phycisphaeraceae bacterium | reverse complement strand
GCTTGATGTGGCCGCTGGCATATCCGTTGGCTATGCCCGTATCGATGCTACCGCGAACGGCACACTCATCAACGGCGCGGCACACACCATTCAAGGGGCAGGTCTCGTCGGTGGCAACCTCACCATAATGAACGATGGGTTGATGCTGGCCAACAATGATGATGGCGAGCTGCAGATCAATCCCACCTCGGTAGTCACCAACAGCGCGACTGGCCGCATTGTGGCCGCCAGCGCTACTGGCATCATGCTTGGTGGTTCAGGCGATACCGTGAATAACAGCGGCCTCATCGAGTCGCGCACCACCAGTCAGATCACCATCAACGCCTCCACTCTCGCCATGGGTGGCGAAGTGCGCGGCGGTGGCACCATCACCACAAGCACGCTCAGTGTGAACGGCATGCTCTCGCCCGGTGATTCGGCGAACGCAGATGGCACCGGCGCTTCGACCATCGGCACGCTCAGCGTGATTGGCAACGTGGCCTTTGCCGACAACAGCATCTTCAATGTGCAACTCGGTGCAGCCGGCGTGAGTGACACGCTGGCGGTGACGGGCGATCTCGATCTGTCCAGCACGCTCGATACCCTCGCCGTCTCCGGCGTGGCCGACGGTGGCAACTACATTATCGCCACCTACTCCGGTACGTTGACCGGCACATTCGATACCGAACCGGCGCTGCCCGTCGGCTACAGCATCGACTACGGCACCGGCAGCAACAGCGCGATCACGCTTATCGGTATACCCGAGCCGGCTTCACTTGCGTTGCTGGGCATGGGCGGGCTGATGATGTTCAAACGTCGCAAGAATTGACGCTCGTCAGTCGTCGATACAAGTAGTAGCGGCCAGCACACCGCCGGCCGCTGCTTTTCAGATACGGGTTTCCGGGCGGTATTTCAGGGAGGCAAACCATGCATGCTCGTCGTGCGTTTACCCTGGTCGAACTGTTGGTTGTGGTGGCGATCATCGCGCTGTTGATTGCCATTCTGTTGCCCGCGCTTAAGCAGGCGAAGGAGACTGCCCAGATCGTCAAGTGTGCATCGCATCAGCGAAGCATTGGTATCGCCATGAGTTTGTACGCCAGCGACCATCTCAACCGCGCCATGAATACCTACAACAACTCAGGTCCCGACGGCAATGACTATAGCTGGCAGGGCATTTTGGGGGCGGAATATATGAACGGTGCGACGGACGACCGCCAATACTTCAAGCCGAACATGCGTTGTCCGACTGGCAGAGCAACCAGTTGGAGTTTCGCACTGAACAATTATGTGCCCACCAGGCCGCGCACACAGGGCTGGCAAACAGTGGAACGTCCGATGGAGATGATCCTCACGGCCGATGGGGGATGGCAGATCAACCCGAGTACCGGGAAATACAATTCGTACCCGAAGTTCTCCACCAATCGCTGGCGCACGTTCTACCGTTACAGGCATCTCAGCCCACCGGGCGATTCTTATGAATCTGAAGGCAGACTCAACTTGCTCTTTCTCGATAATCATGTTGAGACGTTTACCCCCTTCGAGTCACCGATTACGCGTCCTCACGAGAGATGCCGTGCGATGAACCCCTGGTTTCCCGATGACTACTGTTTCAATAAGCCTGGTACCAATGGTACGAAAGAATACTGATTTCTCCCCTTGCAAGGTGGTGTATTGGAGTTGGTTATGAGAGTCGTCCCCCGGTTGGTCAGTGCGTTTGTGTTGTGTTTGCTCGCTGTTGGTCCGTTGAATGCGGGCGATCTTGTTAAGGACGGTAGCTTCAAAGAATTCTCCGGCAGTCAGCCCGCGAAGTGGACCGATGCCAAGAAGAATCAGAAACTCAGCCAAGCTACCGTGGACGGCAAGACCGCGCTTCAGGTTGAGCTTATCAAAGATGGCGGAAAGAGCTATGGCGAGATTCGCCAGACGGTGAAGGTCAAACGCAACACGCTGTACAAGTTCACCGGGCAAATCAAAGCAACGAAGAATGCGGTGGCGTTTTTTCAGTTGAAGCCGCGTGTGTCGGGTAAGACCACCACGCGCATGAGCCTGGGCTTCAACAAGGGCACTGACTGGAACTTTACGGAGAAGCAGATCGATACCGGCAGTGCGAACGAGATTCAGATCTTGTGTCGCTATCGACAGAAGGGCGGCTTTGTTGGCACAACCATCTGGTACACAGGAGTCTCGCTTGTAGAAGTGGGTGAATCACCGAACGCGGCCGCAGCCAAAGCCATGGCGGAAAATGCCATCAAAGCGCAACGTGTACCCGGCGTGGCCATGCAGGCAGGCGAGAGGAAACTGGTCGTGGCGCAACCGGGTCAGGACATTTACATCACCCCGATCGGTGCGGGTACTAAGAATGGTAGCGATTGGAAAAATGCTGCCTCGGCTGCGGATGGCAGTTTGCAGGCCGCGTGGGATTCTGCAGGACCGGGTAACGTCGTTCACGTGGGAAGTGGAACCTACGAGCAAGTCAGTCTGCTCGCCAGGGCGGGTGGCAAGGATCATCAAAGCCCCATCACTTTGCGCGGCATCGATACGGGTAGTGGGTTGCCGATCATCATCGGCAACTGGTCACGTGAAAATCCGTCTAAGGGCTCGGGCTTTCTCCGCATCGAGGAGGAAGTCGGTTACATCACCATCGAAAACCTGCGTCTGAACAAGGTGCTGTATGGCATCGTGGCCAAGGGATTGCACGTCGGCTTACGCATCAATGATGTGGACATCACCGAAACGCGCGATGGCATCGTGCTTCATGGCGGTGCGACTGCCGAAGCACCACATATCGGCACCCATGATGTGATCGTGCGCGACTGCCACATCAAACACTACACCAAACGTGGTGTCCGCATCCGTGATGGTGTGAGCGGCGTGCGCATCATCAACTGTATTGCTGATGCCGGTGGAAAGGAATGGGCAGTCGAGGATTTCCCGATCGGTTTCTCGATCCGTGGTTCAAGTATACCCGGTGTTTATGACCACGATATTACTTATATCAACTGCGTGGGTCGCAACAACTATCAGGATAAAGGGAAGAAGTATTGGAATGCTGATGGCTTCACGGCCGAGCGCAACAGTTACAACATCAGCTACATCAATTGCAAGGCGTTTGATAACACCGATGGCGGTTGGGATATCAAAGCGCGAAATCCGGTGCTTGTGAACTGCATCGCGCTGCGCAATAAACGAAACTTTCGCTTTTGGAGTAAGCCCGGCCCGGCTTTGTTGGTGAACTGCCTGGCTGGTTACGCCATGCACCGCGGCGGCACGGGCAACGCCAACGGCCTGCATATCACCAAGGGTTCTTACGTCATTGCCGAGCGATGCACCTTTATCGCAAATGGCGCGGGAGTTGATATCGACTCGGCCTACAAAGGCCCAGTGCCTACCTTCAGCGAGGTGCGCAACTGTGTGTTCGTCGATGAGAAAAAACCATTTGCTTTGGAACAAATGGCGACCTTGAAAGTGACGGACAGCATAGTGAGTGGTACCGCCAAAGCTGAAGTGGCGGGCCTAGTGGATGAAGGCATCAAATACACCACGGTTCAAATCTATGCCCCACGGGCTGATTGGGAAGGTGGTGATGGAGCGTTTAACCTGGTCGGTGGCAATGATAAAGGTTACGCTCATCCGGCTAAGTGATTTTGTGGTGCGCCGCACGATTCACGAACAACCAATTCGGCCGGTAACAGGATCTGTCGGGCAGGCTGACAGCGGTCGGTTTCACGATTCTGCATGGCACGCACCGCCGCCGTGCCGATGGTTTCACATGGTTGGCGGACGGTTGTCAGGGGAACGTGCAGCATCTTGGCATAACGCACATCATCGAAGCCGACAACGCGCACGTCACCTGGAACATCAGTCTTCAGATCACTGAGCGTACGAACCAGGTTTGCCGCAGTCAGGTCGTTTGAACAGATGATGGCGTCGGGTTGGTGCCTTGTGATCAGCCGATCAATCGCAGGTAGATCGGCAGGCTCAAGCGTGTGTACGTTCTTCCGTGGTAGTCTGCCGCCTGATCGGGTGATGGCTTCTCGGCAACCAGAAAGACGCAGGTCGGTGGTAGAGGGGGCATGTGGTCGGGCAAGAAAATGAATCTTGCACGCGCCGAGTGTAATCAGGTGTTCAGCCAGAATAAACCCTGCGGTGAAATTATCGATGCCAACCAGGTCATATGCACTGCGGTTTGGCCACTCCGTTACATCACGATCCAACAGCACCACGGGGATGTCTGCTCCCACAAGTTGCCGGGCAATGGATTGATTCACACACTCTCGGTTTTCCGGGTGTTCAAGTGGCGCAAAGAAGACGCCATCTAAATGCTGTTCGATGTAACGTTGGCATTGTTCGATCGCCTGCGCGGCAGAGAAGTCTGTATCGCGCGGCAACGACTCACCCCAAAGGAACACCGCTCCATCTGTTTCCAGGTGACGGGCGATCTGACGGCAGATGGGTTCAAGAATTTCTGTGTGTCCCAGGCCGCCGGCTATCAGCCCGTAGTGTTTGGTCGATGTCTTGGTGTGTTGTCGCAGGTAAGTTCCCGAACCTGCACGGCGTTCAACAATGCCAAGTTGCACCAAGTCGCGCAAGGCGTGGGCCACGGTGGGACGCGACACACCATAACGCCGCGCAAATTCGTGTTCACTGGGTAAGCGCTTGTTCGCTTGGTAAACACCGGTGCTGATATCTTTGCGAATGGCTTGAAATAACTCTCGGTGTTTTGGAATGCGCCTGTTGGGGCTAGGCATTGTGCCCATCCTGTCATAACAGCTTTAAGCTTCTCAAATGCCGTATTGAAAGCATTGTTTACGCACTATGTGTCCATAATACATTATGAATTTGGACTTAGCCGTATTGATAGCCAGCTTAAATTGTAAGTACTGGTCTGGCTGATTGTGATCATCTGTGATGGAGCATCATGTGAACCTGCCTGTGGACAGCATCCTCCAGCGTATGCGTACAGTTGACGTGGGTGTATTCGGCGATTTCGCCCTCGACGCCTACTGGCATATCGATCCGGCCCACCACGAACTGTCTGTTGAAACTGGCTTACCTGTGCAACAGGTGGTGCAGCAGCGCTACAGCCTGGGGGGGGCGGCGAATGTGGTAGCCAACCTGCATGATCTTGGCGTAGCCAGTGTGCAGGCGATTGGTATGGTTGGCCGCGATCTGTTTGGCCATGAACTCAGTCGCCAGCTTCATGCGATGGGGACACAACTCGAAGGGATGATCAGCGCTCAGGATGATTGGCAGACGCTTGTTTTTGCCAAACCCATGCTGGGACGCGAAGAGCAGCCGCGGCTCGACTTCGGTACAGGCAATGTGCTTCAAGCAGGCACCATCGACACGCTGGCAACACAACTCGATCATACGGCAAGCCAATGTGGCGCGCTGATTCTCAATCAGCAAGTAAATGGTGTTTTGACACATCCGGCATTACTCAAATGTGTCAATGAAGTGATCGCCACGCACAACGATACGCACTTCGTTGTTGACTCTCGCGATTGTGCTGATGCCTATCGGCATGCCATTCTAAAACTGAACGTGCAGGAAGCTGTGCGCATGTCAGGTGAGGAATCGAATTCGGATATGGTGTTACGCGATGCAGAAGTTGAGCGACTTGGCGCGACCCTTTGCCAGATGACAGGGCGCCCTGTCATCATCACCCGTGGTGAGCGTGGTCTGTTGATCGTTGAGGGACATAATTCCCACCACATACCGGGCATTCAAGCACCAGGGCTGGTCGATCCGGTTGGCGCGGGTGATACCACCATCGCCGCGCTCGCCGCTGGTTTGGCGGCGGGGTGTAGTATGGTCGAGGCTGCGGAACTGGCAAACCTGGCGGCAAGTGTCACCGTACAGAAGCTGCACATTACCGGCACGGCCAGCCCACAGGAAATTCTCGCTGCGGCAGAATCACCGGCCTATGTGTACGAACCGGAGTTAGCTGAGCACAAGTTGCGGGCTGAATTCATCGATCACACCGACATTGAAATCGTGCGTCCGATGCCGGACTGCCTGCGCATCTCACATGCCATCTTCGATCACGATGGCACCATCTCAACCTTGCGCGAGGGATGGGAGCAGATCATGGAGCCGATGATGCTTCGTGTGATCATGGGAGCCGCTTCCGGCGATCCGCATCACCCGCAACGAAACTCAGTGCACGCGGCAGTGCAAGATTTCATCGAGCGCACCACCGGTATACAAACACTCGCCCAGATGCAGGGTCTGGCCGACATGGTCCATCACTTCGGCATAATACCCACTGGAGAAATACTCGATGCGGCAGGCTACAAGCAGGTGTACAACGAAGCGTTGCTGAATCATGTCAATCAACGCATCGCGCGCATGCAGGCGGGAGAATTATGTGCCGACGACTTTCTGATCAAGAATGCCGTGACATTGCTGGAACGCTTGCGTGATGCGGGGGTGAAACTCTATCTGGCCAGTGGAACCGACAATGACGATGTGGTTCATGAAGCAACGGTGATGGGTTACGCACCTCTGTTTGATGGGGGTATCTACGGTGCGGTGGGTGACGTGAGCAAAGAGGCCAAACGCATGGTGATGCAACGCATCATTCGTGAGAATCAACTGGATGGCCCACAGTTTGTCACGTTTGGCGATGGCCCGGTTGAGATGCGTGCAGCCCATCAATGCGGCGGCATCGCGGTGGGTGTGGCCAGCGATGAATTGCGTCGCTTCGGTTTGAACGACGCCAAACGTACCCGCCTGATTCGAGCCGGTGCCGATTTGGTTGTCCCTGATTTTGGGCAATTGGGTCCGTTGCTTGATACCCTACACATTCAGCATTGATCATTCGGGAACCGCCTCGCCGGAGATCCTCATGCCCTTTGAGCAACTGAACAGCGACAGCATCCAAGTTAAACCCCTGGCTGATCGCACCAGCTATATTCAGATTGAACAGGTTGCGGTCGATCCGCACACGCCGCCACCGGATGCGGGTGATCTTTTGCCGCAACTCGACCATCTGGCCGACCGGGTGAGGAAGGCACGTAGCCGTGGCGCATCAGTCATGCTCACGTACGGTGCGCATCTGGTCAAAAATGGCGGGGGCATGTTGGTGCGTTGGTTGATTGAACACGACTGGGTGACGCACGTGGCCACACAAGGCGCGGGCATCATCCACGACTGGGAGTTTGCTTATCAAGGTGTGTCGAGTGAATCCGTGCGCGACAATACGCCCCGTGGTGAGTTTGGCACGTGGGACGAAACCGGTCGCTGGATTAATCTTGCGGCTCTGGTGGGCGGCGCGCAGGGCATGGGGCTGGGCGAATCCATGGGATCGCTGGTCGGCAATGATGGACTGAATATTCCTGATCCAGATGTGTTGAAGCAACACATCATGGCGGAACCGGAACATCCCCTCACTGCAGCACGGGCAGACTTGCTGCACATCATCACCCGACACAACATTCAGCTAGGCTTTGTGGATGTGCCACATCCGTTCAAACAGTACAGCATTCCCGCAGCCTGTCATGAACACGGTGTTCCCCTCACGGTCCACCCCGGTATCGGTTATGACATTTTCACCAATCATCCATTATTTCATGGTGGAGCGATCGGTCGAGGCGCGGGCATTGATGCACGCATCTTCGCCCATGGCGTGATGAATCTGACAGATGGTGTGTATTTGTCCGTCGGCTCGGCCATCATGAGTCCACAGGTGTTTGAAAAGGCATTGTCCGCGGCCAATAACGTGTTGTTGTCGCAAGGTCGCTCGGTCCAGAATCACCTGATGGCGGTGGTCGACCTGCAAGACGGCGGCGGCTGGGATTGGTCGACCGGCGAACCCCCCAAGGATCATCCTGCTTACTACCTGCGCTTCTGCAAGACATTTCACCGCATGGGTGGTACGCTGGACTACTTGTGCGGTGACAACCGCTCCATCCTGCATAACCTGATTGCGCGATTGCGCTGATTGTCGTACGGTAACGAATCATTATGAACAAGATAGTTTCGCTGAAAGAGACCCCACGTCGCGCTGAGCATCTTCTGAACTGCGTGGTGCAGCCCGCGGTCTATACCGATCATGTCCTGCTGGATGTCGCGGTTCATCACACCGAAGATCCGGTCCCTCACGATCAGGCGATAAAAGCAGATTACCGCCCGGTTGAACTGGACTACCGGTGGGGCCCATTGTGGTCGACCGCATGGTTCTGTTTACGTGGCATGGTGCCTGAGTCATTTACCGGCAGGGAATTCCGACTCTTGTTTGATACCGGTACCGAGGCCCTTTGCTGGTGGGACGGCACACCTTATCAGGGGGTGGAACTGCATCGTCAGGATGTGAAGCTTCCACAGAGCGTGCAGCCCGGTCAGACGTTGAAGGTATTCATTGAGGCCGCCTGCAATCACATGCTTGGCGTGGGTGAAAAGTATGGCTGTCCCCGTCGCATGGGATTGATGTCGCAAACCAAAGAAGGGCGACTGAAACAGGCGCATCTTGCAGCATACCATCCACAACGGGCTGCATTGGCGTGTGATCTGGAAGTATTGATCGATCTGGCACGTTCGGTTGATCAGGATTCCGCACAAGGACGTTATGTACTTCGCGGTTTGCAGCAGGCGTGCGATCTGATCAATCCGCAGGATGTTGACAGTTGTATCGAACAAATCCGTACGGCCATCGCCAAAGTGTTGAACACCCCAACCGACGGCACGGCCACCACGGCGTACAGCGTTGGCAATGCCCATATCGACCTGGCATGGCTCTGGCCGGTTCGCGAAACGAAACGCAAGGCTGCCCGTACGTTCAGCACCGTGATGCGCTACATGGAGCGTCACCCCGACTACCGCTTCATCCAAAGCCAACCGCAGATGTATGAGTGGGTCAGGCAGGAATATCCCGCGCTGTTTTCGGAACTACAGCAGGCAGCCAAACGCGGTCAACTGGAAACCGCGGGGGCGATGTGGGTTGAAGCCGACTGTAACCTGATCAGCGGCGAATCCATGGTGCGACAGATTCTCTACGGCACGCAATACTTCAAAGAACACTTCGATGCCGAGCAAAATTTCCTCTGGCTGCCCGATGTGTTTGGCTACAGCGCTGCCATGCCGCAAATTCTTACCCAATGTGGCCTCGATACTTTCTTCACGCAGAAGATCAGTTGGAACGAAACGAACAAGTTTCCGCACCAGACTTTCTTCTGGGAAGGTATCGATGGCACTGCGATACTCAGCCACTTCTTCCCCGCAGATACGTACATCGGCAAGAACATGCCAGGCGAGTTGCGGCACGGTGAAGCGAACTACAAACAGTCTGCTCACTGCCCGCACTGGTTGAACGCATACGGTTGGGGCGACGGTGGTGGTGGGCCGACGGAAGTGATGGTCGAACGTGTCAGTCGTCTGGACGATTGTGTTGGCGTGCCACATACGAAGCACAGCCGTGTGGATGAGTTCACGAAGGTGTTGCATCAGAACAGTGATGACCTGCCGACCTGGGTGGGTGAACTTTATCTTGAGATGCATCGTGGCACTTACACCACGCATGCCGCGAATAAGCGTGGCAATCGAACCGGTGAGCGATTGCTCCAGGATGTTGAGTTGGCTCAATCACTGGCCGGTGGTTGCAGCGACAGTGAACGCGCCAACCTGCTCGAGCTTTGGCGACTTCTCCTGCTGAATCAGTTCCACGATATCATCCCCGGCTCAGGCATTGCGTGGGTGTATGAAGATTCGAAACACGATTACCAGCGTATTCATGCCGAGGGGCAGAAGCTGCTGGCTGATGCGTTGGAACGCTGCGCAACTGACAATGGTATGTCTGTTCTGAACACGGCATCGCATCAGCGTTCGATGCTGGTGACCGTCCCCTCGGATTCACAAGTCTGTCAGCAAACCACCAGCAACCTGTCGGGCGATTCGGTCGGCCTGGCGTGGGCTGCGGATGTCCCTGCGTTAAGCCTTGCGGCGTTGAGCACGAGCAATGAGAAACCGGATGCCGCACTCAGCATTGATGGTCTTACCCTGCAGAACGAACACCTGATCGTGAAGCTGGATGAAGTAGGGCGTGTGGTGTCGTTGATCGATCGCCACACGCAGCGCGAGGCAGCGTTACCCGATCAGCCAGCCAATCAGTTGGTGCTGTATGACGACCAGCCGCCGAACTGGGATGCATGGGATATCACATCCGATTATCTGCGACGTCCCGATCACGTGAACCAGCCCGCCGAGTGGCGCGTGGTGGAAGATGGACCTTTGCGCGTGGCATGTGAGTTCACACGCAAGCTTGGCCAGCAATCTCGCCTTGTTCAGCGTGTGCAGCTGACCGCAAACGCACGCATGGTTGAGTTTGCCACCCGCGTTGATTGGCACGAGAAGCATCGTATGTTGCGCGTGCTTCATCCGGTGGCCGTTCACTCCGACTTTGCCCGTTACGAAATTCAGTTCGGCCACGTGCGTCGACCCAACCATTTCAACACCAGTTGGGATACCGCCCGCTTCGAGGTCTGCGCACAGCGCTGGATGGACCTGTCGGAACCGGGCTTTGGCGTGGCTTTGTTGAACGACTGCAAATATGGTCACTCGGCCAACGGGCAGGTGATGGGTATGTCATTGTTGCGTAGCACCGACAGCCCCGACCCCGAGGCAGACATGGGCGTGCATGAATTTACCTACGCCCTCATGCCGCATGGTGAGTTTGATGGGGGCGAAGTCACTGCTGCCGCTGAACTGCTGAACCATCCGCCGCGCGTCGTCCCTGGAGTTAGCTCACCAGGCACGCAAAGTCTGTTGACGATAAACGGTGAACATGCCGGACGTGTGATCGTAGATGGCTGCAAACCCGCGGAAGATAGCCGTGGTGTGATCGTGCGTCTGTATGAGGCCGCCGGTGGCACGGGCACAGTGGACCTTCAGCTGGGTAATGGTTGGCGAATGACCGAAGAGGTCGACTTGCTGGAGCGCGCGAAAGAAAATGGCTCTTCTGCTACGCAGACCGACGTGCGCTTTACCCCGTTTAAGATTCGAAGCTTCCGGCTTGAGCGTTAGCATCACTTACGAAAGCTGGCCTGCCTCATTGCGCGACTTGGCGCTCAGCGCCGTCTCCACGTTTGTGACCAGAGATGGTGAATGGCTGTTCGCAGCATGTGCGGCATGCGGCACGTTGGTTGGCCATTCCAGTTCAATGCCC
This sequence comes from Phycisphaeraceae bacterium, assembly GCA_028277685.1. GTDB lineage: Bacteria > Planctomycetota > Phycisphaerae > Phycisphaerales > Zrk34 > JANQFT01. The sequence continues at coordinate 6,679 of JANQFT010000511.1, read as the reverse complement.
TGGTCGATCAGCAGTGCCTGGAACGATTCCAGGTGCCGCGGTGTATTTCGCACATTGGCCGGTTCAGTGTTTCGTCTCAGGCAGTACACCGCCAGCAGGCCGGCCGCTTCTCCGATGTTCCATTCCACCGGATGCAGTCGATAGCAGCCGTTGGTGATATGGGTGGTGCCGATGTTCTTGCAGGCTGGCAGCAGGTTCCGCATGCGCTGTGGGATCAGTGAACCAAGCGGAATCTGGAACGGCAGTGAATCGGTATCGACATAGTTGTGCCCAGCCGTATCCGGATGCAGGTCGATGCGATAGCTGCCGATGCCGACGGAGTCATGGAAAAATTCTGCCGAAAGGTTATCCGGCTGTTGCGGGCGAGGGTGACCGGGAACGAATGGTGTGCCACCACGAGCGCCTGTGCCGATGTGGTTTTCCGTCACGGTGAACATTGCTTTGATACGTCGTGCCTCGCGGATATACGGCGCTTTGGCCAGACCGTCGGCCGTACCCGTCAGGTCCGGACGAAGGTAAAGTCCCGGATACCCTGCCAGGCCGTCGGGACGCGGCGCTTCAGTCTGAAGCCAGTACGCCAGACTCAGCGATAACTGACGTGAACGCTCCAGGTGATGCGCCACTTCGTCGGCGGGTTTGTCGATGATATTGCCCAGCCAGTAATCGTTTTGTGGCCAATTGATGATGGTGGCCTCATGCACATCATGGCTCGGGCGATAGTGTTGCCTGGCGATGATGCGACGATACAACCACAACGATTCATGATCCGGTTGTGCATCCATTTCCTCCGGCAGGAACACGCATTTACGCTCGCCCAACGTGAACGGGTTTGTGGCTGCCCATGAAAGCAGGGGGCCGGTCCACGCGGGGGTCATTTCCGGAACATAGTTGCGCCAAAAGTCATACTCGCGCGGTTTGTCGATGACATGGCACGCGCCGGGCATTGGGTCATACGCGATTGGGAAACACCACGTGAACGCTTGCACGGCTTCAGGATCCGCATCGCCAGGTAAGGCGCTGGGTTCATCGGTATCACGCTGACTTTCTGCACCGCTGACATACTCTGTGCCCGTTAATGGCAGCAGGTCACCAAGCTCGGTTGCATCCAGAATGAAATCCGCGGTGACTGTTTCTTCTTCCCCCGTTTCCAGGTTGAGGAATGTCACGCTGCGAACCATGTCGCCATCGACATCGCATGCGATCGGTCGACGGCTAAGGCGCACGTCAAGTGTCCCTGCTGATTCATACGGCAACAGCATCGATTCAATCACGTGCAACGCCACCCGCGGCTCGCAGGAGATGCGCGACACATCACTCATGCCTGGGTTGAGATGGGCTTCGCGTCTGGCCGATTCGTGTAGCGGATAGTACTCACGGTAGAACTGGCGAAGACCGTTGCGGAAAGCGCGGTACCTTCCCGTGCAGCCGCAGCGCTCTGCCCAAGGGTGTTCATCAGCCGGCACGGTTTGTGACGTGAGTTGTCCGCCCACCCAGTCCGTTTCTTCGGTCAGGATCACGCGACGGCCGAGCGACGCCACCGCCATCGCCGCGGCACATCCACCAACACTACCACCAACAATCAGCACAGATGTATCTTGGTTCGTCGTCATGGCATACTCGTATGGGCAACGCCCTATTTCATGAAGACCCAACACAAACAACCCCGCGAACTGGCGGGCCATGTGGGGCCTGTTTGGGGTTGTGATTGCTCAAGGCGTTTCAATGACTGGATGGGGGTATCTCAGGTAACAACCAATAGTTACCACGCAATGCAAACGTGAGCAAACAATAACAGTGTAGAATGCGCGAAAACGCCTCCCATCTATGCATCTTGACGCAAGTGCGATATTGTTTGACGAAAACTTGCACCCCGCAATGGGCCGTGGTAAACACGCGGGTTTGATAACCACATCATTTGACGAACACCGATATGTGATGCATCGTGTTTGTTCTGAACGTGTTCATCAGGACAGGGAAGTTTCATGGCCAGACGGCGTGTCATCCTGTTGGTTGAATCGACTTCCGCCTACGGAAGGCGATGTTTGACGGGTGTTGCCCGCTATGCCCGCTTGCACGGCCACTGGTCTTTCTGGCATCGACCGCGCTTCTTTTCCGATCGTAAGATCGTCGATCATGTGGCGAAGTGGCAGGGCGAAGGCATTATCAGTCGCATTGAAAACAAGCGAACGCTGGAAGCGGTGCGCGAACTCGATTTGCCTGTCGTTGATGTGCGCGGAGCCTTTCGGTTACCCGATGTTCCCTCGATTGTGTCCGATCCATCGGAAGTGGTGCGCATGGCCTTCGATCATCTGCAATCCAAAGGCTACCCACAGATTGCGTACTGCGGCATGCCCGGGGTGGATTACTCCGATGCGCGTGAACAGGCGTTCGCCGAACTGTATCCCCAGACACCAAGCCTGGTGTTCCGCGATAACCCGCGTCGCTATCGATCGAGTTGGCGCGAGGTGGATGGCCAGTTGAAATCTCCCGCCATGCAAACACTGCAACGCTGGCTCAGCAAATTGCCCAAGCCGGTGGGCGTGATTGCATGTCATGATCAGCGCGGCCGCCAGATTCTGGAAGCGTGCGCTTCAATGAACCTGCGCGTGCCTTACGATGTCGGTGTGATCGGGGTGGACAACGATGAAGTAATCTGCGAATTGGCCGACCCGCCGCTCAGTTCCGTGGCGCCGCACGTGGAGGCTGTGGGTTACGATGCCGCGCGCATCCTGGATGAAATGATGAACGGCAAACCGGTGGATGATACGCAACGACGCGTGATGCCCAAGAACGTACAGTTGCGCGCCTCGACCGATACCACCGCCGTGCAGGAAGAAGACCTGACCGGCGCGATCCGATATATCGACCAGCACATGGCCGACGGAGTGAACGTGGCTGAGGTCGCGGTGCACACCCGGTTGTCGCGTTCCAGTCTGGAGCGCCGGTTCCGCGAACACCTTGGTTGCACCCCGCGTGAATACATCCTGCGCCGCCGCATCGACCGCATTCGGCAACTGCTCCAGGAACCCAACCTGAAGGTCAGCGATGTCGCGCACCGATGCGGTTTCCGCAACACCAGCCACATGATCGCCTTGTTCCGATCCCGAACCGGCCAGACGCCTAGCGAATACCGTCGCGGCATCGTCTGATAAATCAGACCCTTAACGCAACATTTCAAAGCCCGGGATTATCACGCTGTCGCCCCGATGTGATGGAATCTCGTTATCGCATTACGCATTTTCGTGATTGTTTCGCGAGTTTGGCGGTGTTTAATTAAGTGTACCTGCCCAGAACGCGTGGCTGTGCCTGTGCAGGCGCGTGAGACCGATGGATGATCAACTCACCGAAGTGGAGGACCAACATGCAGAGCACCATGATGAAAACATTGGCACTCGTCACAGTTTTAACCCTCACCGCCGCGGCCACTGCGGCCACGTTCCCGTTTGAGACCGGCTTCGAAACCGACCCTGTGGGTACGGCCGCCCCTGCCGATTTCATCGAGAACGTCGGAACCTACTGGTCTGTTGATGACTCTGACCCTGTCAACGGCACACGCAATTATCGCGGCGAAGCAGCAAAAGTTCCTAGCCAAACCATCACAGCGCGTTCAGTGGTTGATCTCAGCTCAAGTATTAGTTCAGGGACAGACTTTCAAGTAACTGCAACATTTCGTCCGGACAGCGGCACGACAGCTTCTGGCAGTGTCTATTACGGCTTCCTGATCAACACCACTGCCGATGGACGCAACGGCTACTTGCTGCGAACCCTGGGCACAGGTGTGATGGAAATTCGCGAAATTCCAACTACCGGTAGTTCATCTCGCATTGGTGGCAGTTCTGACCAGGGAAGCCTTAGTGCTGGCAATGAGTATCTATTCACTGCCACCGGTACTTACTCCGGCGGCAGTCTCTCCCTCTTCTTCAACATTGAGGGGCAGGGCATGAGTGGAGACGGCATGACCCGTATCGATAACACCCCGCAGGAGAATGGCCACTTTGGTTTCCAACTGGCAGCCACTAACAGTGCGACCAGCACCCGCAATGTCTTCATGGACATCGACGACTTTGCCGTCGTTCCCGAACCGGCTTCGATGGCACTGCTCGGTATCGGCAGCCTGATGATGCTTCGCCGCAGAAGCCGCGCCTGAATCTGGCCGATACCGCTTAAGGCGGAAACGATCTTGCCAGGTAGGTGCTTAACGGCACTTACCTGATTTTCCTCACGCGAGGGCGAGGTGATGACCAGCGGAGAACCCGCGATGGCGAATCGCAGAGCCTTCACACTTGTCGAATTATTGGTCGTCGTCGCGATCATCGCGATGTTGATCGCCGTTCTTCTGCCGGCCCTGAATAAGGCCAAAGATGCCGCCATCAGTGTCGACTGTCTCAGCCGTCAGCGCCAACTCGCCGTGGGTTGCCTGATGTACAGCAGCGAACACAACAACACCGTGACCGCCACATCGAGGGCGGGGGGAACGTGGCATCATTGGATCACCTACATCAGTGGCAAAAAACTGATCACGCCCAATGGCAGTACCACTGGCCAAGTGTACGTCTCGCCAGGCAAGACCTATGGCTGTCCTGCATTCGAATCATACGAAAGCGATGTCAAACGCAATATCTATGGCAACAACCCACGTTATGGCTACGGCATGTACTCGCCTCGTAAACAAGATCACAAAACAGCGCGTGGTTGGGATTTCTACAAGTATCTCAAAACCAAAACGCCCTCAGGCACCACGGTTGATTGGTACTGGCTGAAGATGACGCGTGCACCAAGTCCATCAGGTATTGGTTGGTTGGCCGATGCGTCAACCTATGTGAAAACCTGGGGTTGGCCGTGGAGCATGACGGCTGCACTGCCCAGTGGAAACTGGAATCCTGATCAGGGTGACTCGGGTTTGGGTGGCGGTACGATCGACTGGGGGGCGCGCATACGCCTGGTGCACAATGAAACGGCCAACGTGGTCTTCATGGACGGCCACGGGGCGAACCATAGCGACAAAGAACTTTATGAGACGCCTCACAAGATCAAGAATTTTCGAGACGCCACAGGCGCAGGCTATACCTACCAACCGTAACCACTGCTGCGCATCAAGGAACTTATCTGGATAATCATGAGAACGCACTGCGGTGTTCCTGCCGCAAGACTGTCGAATCATCATTGATTTGACATAACGATACGGAGCTTGCCATATGTCGCGCGTGATTACTGTTGTCATGTTCGCTGTTCTATCTGTCAGTCAAACGCTTGCAGTCGAGACTGTCGACCTGATCAATCCGACCAAGCCCCACGGTGGATGGTCGTTCGGCAACGGCCCGGAATTTGGGGGAGCCGGTGGCGGACTAACGCTGAACACCGGGGATGATGCGCCCGCACTTAAACTCTATGGCGATTTCAGACAAAAGGGTCTGTACGTGCAAATGGGGCGGAAGCTCGACGACCTGCACATCGGCACCCTCAGTATGGACGTGCGCAGTACCAGCGATGACGTGCTTGCCATTCGCCTGATCGACGCCACCGGCCAGTGCCATCAGATCAAATTGCGTGTGCAGCCGGGTACGCGATGGCAAACCGTCAAGTTGCCGGTACGTTATTTCTTTGAGCACATGGGCAAACCCAATCAGATCGCCGGCGTGGTCCGTTATCAATACTGGGGTGGCGCGAAGGATGGCAGATGGCATGACCCGGCCACGCAGATCAGCCTGCTCGCCCGCAAACATGGAGGCAACAAAGAATCCACCGTTGCCTTCCGCAACATCACTGCGTCCATCGTGCCGCCACCGAAGAAAGCCAAGCCCACGCCCGGTGTCACCAAATGGGTTCCTCTGCTGGAACTGATCGACGGGCAGACCGAATGGAACTACTTCAAGGGACGCGAATTCAAAGGGTCGGATGGCGCGTTCGATCTGATCACCGAACTCGATGAGGCTGACGTCAAGGCACTCACCAGCAATCATATCTTGCGCCTGACGAGCAAGATCACCGGCACCGGTTACGTAGGTATGTCGCGCGGTCTGTCGTGGATGCAGGTGCGCTCCTTGAACGCTGTGCGCTTGAAGATGCGCACCACCACTGCCACCAGTTTCAACCTGCGTGTCATAGATGGCACGGGACAAACCTTTCAGCGTAAGCGCATCAAACTGAACAACGATGGCAAATGGCATGAGTACGAACTGGGACTGGACCGCATCATCACCAGCGAAGCGTGGGGCGGGGCGAAGGACCGTAAGTGGCACGGCTCGCCACGAGCCTTGATCCTGATGATGTCGCATCAATCCAGCAAAGATGGCCACGCCTCCATCGAATTCGGTGGTATTGACATGCAGGTCGTGGTGGGCACAGCTGTGGAAACACCCAGTTACACGGACAATTTCGATACCGATACCCCAGGTCAAGATTGGCAACTGACTGGCAAGACTGGCACACCAACGCAGGATGGTCGCGGGCATGTATTGCGCCTGTCGCGTGCGATCGAAAACCTCGATCAACCCACCACCGCGATTGGCCCAACCTTCCCCGCGCGCTCAGGTGCGTGGAACATTCAGGCGAAGATGCGCACCGAACTGCACGCGCCGGATAACTCCTTCCAGGCCGACTTGCGCATTCAGTGGTTGGATGGCAACGGTAAAGTTGTCGACTCGACCGTCGTGGCGGATCAGTTTGGCCAGAACGATTG
>JANQFT010000103.1 GCA_028277685.1 Phycisphaeraceae bacterium | reverse complement strand
AACGCCGAACGCATTCACGCCAAGTTGCCCGGTGAGGTCGATATCGAAGACCTCATGTCCGCCGGTATCTTCGGTTTGATGGATGCCGTCGATGCGTTCGACCTCGACCGTGGGGTGAAGTTTGAAACGTACTGCGCCCCGCGCATCCGTGGTGCGATTCTCGACGAACTACGCTCCATGGACTGGGTGCCGCGCCTCGTTCGCGCACGCACCAGCAAGGTTGAAGGTGCACGTAAGAAACTGGCCATGCAACTGGGGCGCCAACCCACGGAAGAGGAAGTCGCCAGGCAACTCGAAATGCCCATGAACGAATACAACAAGATCGCCAAAGACAGTGGGGCGGTCGGTGTGGTTTCGCTCAACCGTAAATGGTTCGAAACCGACTCGAACAAAGACGTGCGCGAGATCGACGTTCTCGAAGACGCCCGCCAGGCCAACCCCTTCACGCAGGTGCAGAAACGCGACCTGAAAGACCTACTGACGCGCGGCCTCAGTCGGGCCGAACGACTTATCCTCATCCTTTACTACTACGAAGAGATGACGATGAAGGAGATCGGCCAAACGTTGGACCTCAGCGAAAGCCGCGTCAGCCAGATGCACTCATCCATTCTCGCCCGACTTAAAGCGCAGATGTCCCACCGCACGACGGAGTTCGAGGAAGACGAGGAATAGTTCGACCATTTAGCGCCGCGGCTTCGCCGCGGTATGCTGACCCACATGCCCGTCGCCTACATCGCCCTAGGCAGTAACCTCGGCAACCGCGCAGATCACCTGCGCGCCGCCGCCCGCGCCATCGACGCGCTGCCGGAGGCATCGATCACTACCAAGTCGCCTATCTACGAAACCCCACCCGCCCCGGGCAGCGCGGAAGGGCAGGGCGATTACCTGAACGCCGTCGTGCAGATCGAAACAACGCTCTCCCCGCACGACTTGCTTACCGCCTTGCGTGACATCGAACACCAACACGGTCGCGAAAGAAAAGAGAAATGGTGCGCTCGCACCCTTGACCTGGACATCCTGCTGTACGACGATCAGGTGATCGACACGCCTGACCTCACCATCCCCCATCCCCACATGCACGAACGCTGGTTTGTGCTGAAGCCGTTATGCGACATTGCGCCGGGTACGGTGCATCCGCACACGAAAAAGTCACTTGATGAATTACTGTGTGATCTGCCGGTCGCAGGGAAACGCACGAAAATTACGTGGTAGTCCCGCGTGGTAACGCGGGGGCTTCATCACTTAACTGTGATGCTACTTTGAAGCTTTCGCATCCGCCTTTTTCTTTGGCTTGCTGTCGCTCTTCTTATCCGTCTTCTTCGTATCCGATTTCTTCTCGTCCCCGGAACTCTTCGTTTCCGACTTCGATTTCTTCTCCGCGTCGGCGGCTTTCTGGTAGTTGTCGCTGCGGTAGTCGGTTTCGTAGAAGCCTGAGCCTTTGAAGATCACGCCGGCGCCGGTGCCGATGAGGCGTTTGAGTTTCAGTTTGCCGCACGCGGGGCATTTGCGCAGCGGGGATGCGGCCATCGACTGAAATTCTTCGAACTCATGCCCGCACGCATCGCAGCGGTAGTCATACGTCGGCATCTTCGGACTCCTTCTCCCCGCTGTCATCTATTGGCTGATCGGGAGCTACGGCAACTTTGGCCGCACGTAACGTACGTTCACCCAAACGATAACCCGGCTGCAGCACCATGCTCACGTGATTGGGTTCGATCCCCTCCGCGGTTTGGGGGAACATCGCTTCATGTTGCGCGGGGTCGAAAGGAGTGCCTGCTTCCACGGCGATTTCTTCCACACCCGCCTGTTGCAGCACCTTCAGCAGTTCATCACGCACGATGACCACACCCTGGTGCAGTGCTTTGGCCTCGTCACTTTCCGGGGGGGCTGCGAGGGCGTTGTCGAAGTGATCCAGCACGGGCAGGAACGCGCGCAGCAGATCGCCCTTGGCGAACGTCACCTGATCGTTGAGTTGTTGCTGATGACGTTTGACCGCGTTGGCGTAATCGGCCGACACACGCTGCAAACGATCGAACAACTCGTCACGCTCAGCCTGCAGTTCGCTCACGCCCTCCGATTCAATCGGCTCGGCTTCTTCAAGCGGCGCTTCGGTCGGCTGGTCGTTGTCCTTGAACAACTCGTCGCTGTTGTCTTTGAATTCCTTCATGGCACACATCGAGGGGGCGGTTATTGCCCGGCAATGTAATCCTTGATCTTGTCCCAGAACCCGCGGCTGTGGGGCATCACGTTCTTATCTTCCGTCTCGGCAAACTCGGTCAACAGTTCAGCCTGTCGCTCGGTGAGTCTGTTCGGTATTTCGATGAAGCATTGCACGATCAGGTCGCCGCGCCGTTTGCTGCGCAGGTTGGGCGTGCCTTGCCCGGCGATGGTGAACGTTTGGCCATGCTGCGTGCCGCGCGGGATGGTCAGTTCGTGCTTACCGTTGAGCGTGGCCACTTCAACGGTCGCGCCCAGCGCCGCCTGCGTGAAACTGATGGGCATCGCAAGCACCAAATCATCTTCATTGCGGCGGAACAGTTCATGCGGCATCATGCGGACAACCACATGCAAATCACCCCGCGGCCCACCCTTGGTGCCGGGTTCGCCTTCGCCGTTCACACGGATGACCTGACCATCGTGAATGCCTGCGGGGATCTTCACATCGATCACCCGCTTCTTCGGGCTGCGGGTTGAACCGTTGCAGGCGGGGCAAGGTTCTTTGATGATTTGGCCTTGCCCGTTGCATGCAGGGCAGGGGCGCACCATCTGGAAGAAGCCTTGTCGCACGGCCACTTGTCCACTTCCGCCACACGTGCTGCATATTTCGGGTGTCGTGCCGGGTTTTGCGCCGGTACCACCACACACTTCACAGATATCCTGTCGGGTGAATTCGACTTCGCGGTTTACGCCTTCGATTACATCGGTCAGGTTGATTTCAACTTCGGTTTCGAGATCGTACCCGCGACGTGGGCGGTTGCCGCCGCCCCTGCGTCCGCCACCGCCGAAGATGCCGCCCAGTCCCATGTCGCCGAAGATGTCTTCGAACATCGAGAAGATGTCGTTGGCGTTCATGTGGCCGAAGTCGTGCATCCCGGCGCCGCGCAGGCCTTCGTGGCCGAACTGATCGTAACGCTGACGCTTCTCCGCATCAGAAAGCACTTCGAAGGCTTCGGCGGCTTCCTTGAACTTCGCTTCAGCTTCGGGGTTATCCGGGTTGCGATCCGGATGGTACTTCATGGCCGCCTTGCGATACGCGCGCTTGATGTCGTCAGCGTTCGCTGATTTCTCAACGCCAAGCACTTCGTAATAGTCGCGTTTGGTGGACATGGTTTCCTTGTGGTTTACTACACAGGAGAGTAGACAGGATCAACAGGATGTACCGGATAACAAAACCAACAACATCCTGTCTATCCCGTTAATCCTGTCCACTCTTTGCTTTCCTCTGTAGTTCAATTCATCCGTTCCCGAAAAGGCCCAGGGGCACGTTAGCGTCCCTGGGCCTGGTATTGTTTGAACCGGCCGGTCGCTTACGCCACGGCGCCTTCGACGGGTTCGGTTTCGTCTTCAAGATCGCTGACCATCACGTTGGTCGTCAGCATCAGACCACTGACCGACGCAGCGTTGGTCAGGGCGGTGGTGGCCACGAGCGCCGGATCGATGATGCCGGCCTTGACCATGTCCACGTATTCACCGGTGGCGGCGTTGTAGCCCTTGTTGCCCTTGGCTTCCTTCACGGCTTCGACGACCACATCGCCATCTTCGCCGGCGTTATCGACGATCTGACGCAGTGGTGCTTCCAGCGCGGCGGCCACGATGTCGAAGCCTAGCTTCTCATCGCCTTTGGCCTTACTGCGACCAGCGGTGACTGCTTCGATCGCGCGAACCAGCGCCACGCCACCGCCGGGCACGTAACCGCCTTCGGCTGCGGCGCGGGTCGCGTGCAATGCATCGTCGACCAAGTCCTTCTTTTCCTTCATGGCCGTCTCGGTCATCGCACCGACGTTGATGATGGCCACGCCACCAGTCAGCTTCGCCAGACGCTCCTGCAACTTCTCGCGGTCGTAGTCGCTGGTGGTAGTGTCGGCCTGCTTGCGGATCTGCTCAGCCCGGGCGGTAATGTCCTTCTTCTTGCCCGCGCCTTCGATGATGGTGGTGTTGTCCTTATCAACAATCACCTTCTTGGCCTTGCCGAGTTGGTTCAACTCGAGGTTCTCAAGTTTCAGGCCGAGGTCTTCGGAGATGAACTCACCACCGGTCAGCACGGCGATGTCACCGAGGATGGCCTTGCGGCGATCACCAAAGCCCGGCGCCTTCACCGCACACACCTTCAATGCACCGCGCAGACGGTTGACGACCAAAGCGGCCAGCGCTTCGTTCTCAACGTCTTCGGCGATGATCATCAGAGGTTGGCCGCTGGTGGCGATCTTGTTCAGCAGGGGAAGCAGATCCGGCAGGTTGCTGATCTTCTTCTCGTGGATGAGGATCAGGCAGTTTTCCAGCACGGCTTCCAGGCTGTTGGGGTCGGTCATGAAGTAGGGCGAGAGGTAGCCCTTGTCGAACGCCATGCCTTCCACGTACTCGAGGTGCGTTTCGTTGGCCTGACCTTCTTCGACTTCAACCACACCTTCGTGGCCGACCTTGTCGATGGCTTCGGCGATGATTTCACCGATTTCCGGATCGTTGTTGGCCGACACGCTGGCGACCTTCTTCAGGTCATCCTTGCCCTTGCACTTGCTGGCCGAATCGGTGATGGCGTTGCAGGCGACCTGGGCGGCGTCGTTGATGCCGCGCTGCAGGATGGTGGGGTTCGCGCCGGCAGTGACGTGCTTGAGGCCCTGCACGAAAATTTCGCGGGCCAGCACGGTGGCGGTGGTGGTGCCGTCGCCGGCCTTGTCGCCGGTCTTCTTGGCGACTTCGTTGACCATCTTCGCGCCCATGTTTTCGAACTTGCCTTTGAGTTCGATCTCCTTGGACACGCTGACACCATCTTTGGTGACGGCGGGGCCACCGAAGCTCTTGTCGATCACGACGTGGCGACCGGTTGGCCCGAGCGTAACGGCAACGGTGCGGGCCAGTTGTTCCAGGCCCTTTTTCATTTCGACGGCTGCGTTCGCGTCGAACATCATCTGTTTGACTGCCATGGTTGGCTCCTTTGTCAGAGCTTCAGAGGTCAGCGTTCAGAGCATCAGTGGCTGATCGCTGTGGTTCTGATCTCTGCAGTTCTGAATTTACTTTTCCAATACGGCCAGCAGTTCGCTTTCGCGGAGGATCACGTGTTCGACGCCGTCGACGTCGATTTCGGTGCCGGAGTACTTACCGTAGATGACGGTGTCACCCTTCTTCACTTCGATGGGGGTGCGTTCGCCATCGTCGTTCATTTTCCCGGGGCCGGCCGCGACAACCTTGCCCTGGGTGGGTTTTTCCTGGGAGCCGTCGGGCAGGTAGATGCCGGACGCGGTCTTGGTTTCAGCTTCGAGGGGCTTGACCAGAATGCGATCATCAAGGGGTTTGACTGCCATGGTTATGTCGTCTCCGAGTATTGTTCGTTTGGTGTTTTCTATCGTGCGCCGCAACGCGACGGAGTCGCGTCGCTTCGTAAACCTGTGAT
>JANQFT010000336.1 GCA_028277685.1 Phycisphaeraceae bacterium | reverse complement strand
GGGAATATGTCCGCCTTGAAGGTTGCCGCAGAAGGCCAGCGATGTGAACCCGCGCTCGAGGAAATGTTCTGCTGCGGTGCGACCGATCGCGTGCTCATCCGAACAGACCACCGGCATCGGCGGGTGATCGCCCAGATAACGCAAGCTCACTGAGGGGATACTCACGTGGTTGATTGCCTGCGTTGCGTTGGGGTCGGGCCGACAGATCGTGCCGTCGGCTTGCCAGTGCGCCATCGCCTGAATCGAGTCCACATCCGGAGGAAACAGGCGGAACTCCCAGCGGCGACCGGGTCGGGCGTAGCGGGCAATGCCCTCCAGCGCCTCTGTGATGCGGCGGGTTTCAGCTCTCAGAAACAGGGCGATGCGGCGTACTTGAGGCATGATGACCCACGCTACCGCATGTGTCGTAATTAGACAAGACAAAGACGTAAAATGCGTTGGCTGCAACGTTCGCCATGACGTTAAATATGCCACGGGCGGTGGAGGAACCGTCCAAGCCCGGAATGAATTCGTCTGATCACACGTTTGGGAAAGGAACACCATGACCACAAGACTCGCAGCCATCGCCCTGGTCGCCTCAATGAGCATCGCAGCCCATGCGGCCACCATCACCGTGGAAGCCGGCAACAACGACGCCACCTGGACCTTCGCTACCCTCGGTGGCCCCAGTGGTACAGATGACGCTGAAGGCATCGCACCCACCACCATCGGCGCGTTGCACAGCGTCAGTGGTGCTCCATCGGTATTGACCGACGGCGCTGGCCAATCCAACAGCGGATCGACCAGTGAATCTGTCTTCTTCAATAACGGTGTGTCCAACGGTCAGGTCAAGATTGACCTGGGTAGTGTCATCGCACTGGGCAGTATTGAAACTTACAGTTGGCACTTCAACGACCAACTGAGTGTGCAGGAAGGTAAGCGTCATCACTCGCGTGCCGGTCAGATTTACGAAGTGTACGGCAGCACCGATGACTCAACGTACACGCTGATCGCTTCGGTCAATACCGAAACAGCTTTTGGTGTGCCGCCTTACAGCAACCGCAACCCACAAGTGGGCGTGGGCATTACCGGCATCAACGCCAGCTATCGCTACCTGCGTTTCGATGTGGATGAGTTGATTACCGAAGACAGCAACAACGGCGTCGATGGCACCAACGGCACGTTCTATGGTGAAATCGATGTATACGAAATCCCCGAGCCGTCCAGCCTGTCCCTGCTCGGCCTGGGTGCTGCGATGATGCTGAAACGTCGTCGCTGATGGTTACAACCTTGATAATCCTCCTCTGTGGGAGCGGCGCAGCAATTCACCTTCGCCGCTCCCACTTGTTTTGATCCTGTTCTTGTCGGTTTGGTAAGCAGATCGAGAGAGAGCGACCATGTCGTGTTGGACGCCCACACATCCTTCCTCATGCAAGGGAACGCACGTGCTCTCTCTTCGCCAACTCAGTCGTCAAATCGCCATTTTGCTGGTTACAGGCACAGTTGCTTTTGGGCAAGGTGATTACCACACACTTGTGGCCAACGATAATCCGTTCGCCCACTACCACCTGGACGAGACCAGCGGGGCGACCGCGGCCGATCAGACCGGCAACCACCATGCTACCTACGTGAATGGCCCCAGCCTTGGCCAAACCGGCGTCTACAACGGCGCGGTGGGCTTGAATGGCGCCGCGATCAACCCTTCGCACATCGCCATCAGCAACGGACTTGGTTCGTTCGGCAGTGCGATGAACACGTTCACCTTTGAAGCGGTTTTCCAAACCCCCGCCTACTACAGCGGGCAAGGCCATCTGTTGCACATGGCCAACAGCGGGGCGGATAAAGCAGCTTTCAGTGTTTGGTTCAACAGTGATCTGTCGGGCAATTCCGCCTCGGGACACAGCCGACTGTTCGTGCGTGATTCAGGTGGCACCAGTCTCAGCGCATTGCTGAGTAATGATCTGTTCGATGGCAGCTACCATCACCTGATGGTCACGTACGACAGTTCAGCCAGCAGTTCCGCGAATCGTTTGAAAGCTTACGTGGATGGGGCGCAATCGTTTCTTTCATTTGGTACCAATGGCACGCCGACGCAGTTCAGTGATTACACCAACCCCGTGACGCTTGGGGTGGTCAACAACGGTAGCGCATGGCCAACCCAGGTGAACCTGGATGAAGCTGCGTTTTATACTCAGGCACTCAGCAGCAACGATGCTCAGCGAAGAGCCGATGCGCTGGGGCTGCATAGTTCCGGCGGAGGCACCACTGTGCTTAGTAGCGGCATCACCCCAGCAGAAGTTCAGAACCGGCGTTATCTCAGTTACGTGACCGAAGCGCTTGATACGCTGATGATCCACGGCACCGACCGTTACGGCAGTTCGACTAACGACAAGCTGTTGGTCAGTGTGATGGATGTGCGCACCAAGGATGTGGTTACGCCGCAGGTGACCGATGCGCCCTGGCGGGTGGATCGGTACGAACGGCGCAGTCCCAATGGGCACAACTTCCTGCACGACCAGGACACGTTGCGCGTGTTGCGAAATGTGTCGATCATCACCGGCGATGGCAAGTACGCGCAATTTGCCGAAGACTACACGCAGGCGGCCACCGCGCTCATCGACAGCAACGGTATGTTCTGGTGGGGTTGGCATCGCCATTATGATGTCACCACCGATCAAAAGACTGGCCACATCAACAACTATCACGAGATTCACAGCATCAACCATCCCGATTGGGCCTACCTGTACAGCGTGAATCCGCAGGGCACGCAGGCGGAGATCGAACAAATCTGGCAGCGTCACGTGGTGAACAAGACGACCGGTGAAATCAACCGTCATGATGACGGTCAGGCGGGCAAATCGTTCCTCATGTCGAGTGGAGCGTACATCGAGGCTTTTGCCGCAGCGTATGTGAAGACGAACGATTCGACCTGGCTCGACCGTGCCAAACTGTTGGCTGAATACAACTGGAACAAACGCAACACCACGACGAATCTGTTAGCCGGTACGCCGAACGAGACACTGCGTTGGGATGGTTTTCGCGCGACGCCAACACTGGCCGGTCTGTACGCGCCATCATTACTGAACGCTTGGCAGATCACCGGCGATACCACGTTCCGGGATCAGGCGCTGGCGTACCTGAAGGCGTATGCCGACCATGCGTACGATCAGAATACCGGTTCGTTCTGGGCATCATTGATGTTGGATGGCACGCCGGTGCCTGGGCCGCGCTTGAACGATGGTAGTTATGACCAGTATGAACCGCGCGGGCATGTCGATCTGTGGCAGCCGTATGTGGCGGGGTACGAGCATCCCATCGCGGCCGCACAGGCTTATGCGCTGGCATACAAACTGACCGGGGATGCGGACATGCTCAGCGCGGCAGAGAAGTGGGCCACCCTCATCCTGGCAAACTTCCCCGCCAACGTCACGTTGCAAGACGCTTGGTACGACGGTTACTCCGATGCCTACGCTGCCCACGGCGCGCACGCCGAAGGTTATGCCCGTGGGATCCTGTTCTTCCTCGACCTCAACGAGGCGACCGGCCTGGAAACCTATCTGACCAGCGCGCAAACCATCGCCGACGAAGCGATCGCCAATCTCTGGTACGAAGGTATCTTCCGCGGTCACCAGGCCAAGCCGTATTACGAAGCTGTCGACGGCGTAGGCCTGCTGATGGATGCGTTGGTGCGATTGGATCAGGCCGTCGTCCCTGAGCCGACTGCGGCCGTGATGATCGGTGCCGGTGCATCCGCGTTGCTGAGCCGACGTGGTCGCTAAGTGATATGGTTATGCGTTGAAGACCTGATGCGATGAATGACACCCATGCACTGGGGATGTCGCTCTCCTTATACAATATCCTGCCACCTGCCACCTGCCACCTGCCACCTG